>JAFWCS010000112.1 GCA_017534365.1 Clostridia bacterium
CTTCTTTGCCAAATAATTCGTTCCAACCGCATTGCTCCCGATCGGCAGCCGCCGATCGGGAGCATTTTTATCCCATCAGAATAAAGAGCAGCGCAACCAGCAGCCTCCGGTCGCAGCCCTCCGCCGCCAGCAGCAGAAGGATCGGCAGGATCAGCTTTGCGTCCTCCGCAGGCGAAGGCGCCGGGCGCTGCACGGGCGGCAGAGGCAGCCGCAGACGCATGGATTCAGGCTCCAAACAGGCCGCCTCCTTTCCCGTCGGTCATCATCGGCAGCAGTTCCATCAGCCGCAGCAGCCGGATCGCCTCATCCGCGCGCTTGCGGCGCGGCGCGCTGAGCAGCGGCTTGAGCGCGGCAATCAGCCGCGTGCGGCTGTCCTCCTGCCGCATGGCCCGCATGATGCGGGAAACCTGCCCCATCATCTGCGCGTTGTTCAGCAGATCGTCGAGCTCCGGTTCCGTCTGCTGCGCGGGCGGCGGCGCGGCCGTCTGCGGCTCCGCCCCGCCGAACAGCCCTGCGGCCATGGACTGCAGCTGCGCAAGGTCCTCCGGCGAGAGGCCTGCGAACAGGTCTTCGATCTCCTTCACCGTGCAAGCC
Organism: Clostridia bacterium; assembly: GCA_017534365.1. GTDB lineage: Bacteria > Bacillota > Clostridia > Oscillospirales > Acutalibacteraceae > CAG-177. Next base: position 595 of record JAFWCS010000112.1, read on the forward strand.
TCCCCTCGTTTTTACTGCTGCGCCCGCATCTGCTCTGCCAGGCGCTTTGCCTGCGCGCTCTGCAGCAGCGCCTGCATCCTGGCCGGATCACTGAGCACGGCGGCAAGCTGCCGCTTTTGCCGCGCATCCAGACCAAAGGCGGCAATCAGCGCCGCGGCGTCGGCCTCGCCGCCGCTTTCTGCGAGGGCACGTGCCTGCGGCGGGATTTTTTTTGCTTCATCCATTGCAATCATCCCCTTTCGTTGTTATAATGATATGTAAGAAAAAACTGTCTGTGTGACATCCCTTGTTCTGAACGGAGGCGACCATGCGCATTCTTGTTGTTTCGGATTCCCACGGCGCAGTGCACCGTCTGCGCGAAGTGCTCGCGCTGCACCCGGAGGCGTCGGTCCTGATCCATCTCGGCGACGGCGCGCGGGATCCGGCGCAGGCAGCCGACCTGATCGGCGAGCGCCGCCTGATCCGGGTCCGCGGCAACTGCGATTTCGGCTCTCCCCTGCCGGCGAACGCGCTGGAGGAGATTGCAGGCACGCGGATCTTCTGCACCCACGGCCATCTGGAGCACGTCAAATCCGGTCCGCAGATGCTTTGCGAAAAGGCGCGCGCGCAGACTGCCCGCATTGCATTATATGGTCACACCCACGAAGCGGTGACGACCCGCAGCGACGGGCTGTATCTTATGAATCCCGGCGCGCTGCAAAACGGCAGCTACGGCATGATCGATCTCGAGCCGGGCGTCCTCTTCTGCCACACGGCGTCGCTCCTGCGGCCCGCGCCGTAACGCCCCGCGCACCGCAGGCATAAAACCTGTCCTGTTTTCATTTATAGAATCGAACCTATTTTTAAAAAACGGAAACGGAGGACAACCATGAAACGAACCAAACGATTCACCCGCCTCTCTGCCGGCCTGCTTGCGCTGCTGCTTCTGCTGACCGTCGGCGCCGCCGCAGCGCTCGCCGTCCCCGCCGCGCAGAACGCCGCGGAGCCGGAGCCGTCCGCCGAAGAACCGCTGACGCTCGCTGTCAGCGCACAGGCGCTCTGCGTGACGGTGCGGCAGACCCTGCAGCTGACCGCGTCGCTCAGCGATCCCCAGGCGACGCCCGAACGCATCACCTGGGCCAGCGCCGACGAGACCGTCGCCACCGTGGATCAGAACGGTCTGGTCAAGGGGCTTGCCGTCGGCCGCGCAGAGGTGACCGCAACCGCCGTCGTTGACGGACAGACGGTCACGGGCGGCTTCACGGTTTGCGTCGTGACGCGCTCCAACTTCGTCAAGGACTATCTGGACCGCAATCAGGTGCTCAGCTACCGCTACAGCTACGTGGACGATTATTACTATACGGATAACGTGAACAGCTGGCAGCGCAACTACGGCTACGCCAAATACTATGATCTGATCGCCCCTTATGTGCTGCTGGAATACGACTACGTCCGCGTGTTTTTCACCTATGAGGACAAGGACTGGATGGTGCAGTGCTGGAAGGGACAATACGGTCTGGTCTTTTACGGCGCGGAATGCGGCATCTACTGCAAACCGCATTCCGATCAGGACGATACGGTCTTCACCGTCTACCGCTGCCCGGAGGAAGCGGACTGGATCGACATGAGCATGACAATGTATCATGCCGACCTCAACGGCAGCTATCAGCGCGAGCTGACCTGCGACTACGGCCGCCGCTGGTGGTGCACCGGCTTCAAGCCCGGCCATCTGCGCGTGCAGGAGCCGGCAACGGAGCTGCGCACGGAGCACCGTCTGACCTTCAAGGATGAAGAAATGGCGCGCCTGTTTGCCGAAGGCCTGAAGGACTGCGGCTTCAAGGACGGCCGGAACGCGGAGACGCTCGGCCTCGATCAATACTGCCTGGACGGGCGCGACGTCTGCCTGCGCTGGCAGAATATCTCCGACGCGGAGAATACGATGCCGATCAAGATTTCGGTCGGCGTGCTGATCTTCCTACATCTGCTCGGCATCGTGCTCATTGTCGCCGCGCTGCTCGGCATGGGCGCGTTCCTGCTGATCCTGATCTGATTATTCACATAATAAGAGGCGCGGCTCGTCAAAAAGACCAGGGCTGCGCAAAGCAGCCCGGCAGGGGCTCCTTCGGCGCTGTGCGCTTCGGTCCGTCCCTGCCGGGCTGTTGTTCATTTTCGTGTGGTTCGATTGATTTTGCGCTTGTTATCTGATCATGCTTTCTTCCCAGCTGTCATAGGGCTGAATGCCGAAGATCGCGGCGACGGTCGGCGCAACATTGGCCAGACCAAAGCTGCCGTCTTTGATCTCATACGCTTTCTCGGAATAAATAATGAAGGGCACGGGGTTCAGAGAGTGCGCGGTGCGCACCTGCACCTCGCCCTTCTTGTTTTTCTCGAGCATTTCGTCCGCATTGCCGTGATCGGCGGTGATCAGCACGGTCACGCCCAGCTCGTCAGCCACCTTCAGGATCCGGGTGATGCCGAGATCGACGGCTTCCATCGCAGTGATCGTCGCATCCAGATTGCCGGTGTGGCCGACCATGTCGCCGTTGGGATAGTTGCAGCGGATGAAATCATATTTGCCGCTGCGCATGGCATCGATGACCGCGTCGGTCACCTCGGCGGATTTCATCCACGGGCGCTCGTCAAACGACACCTTGTCGGAGGGGATCTCCAGATAGTCCTCCAGCTCCTCGCTGAATTTGCCGCTCTTGTTGCCGTTCCAGAAATAGGTCACGTGGCCGTATTTCTGGGTCTCGGACACGGCAAACTGCTTCATACCCTTGCTGACCAGCAGCTCGGAGAGGGTCTCCCTGATCTCGGGCGGGTTGACCAGATAGCGCTTGGGCAGCTGCAGATCGCCGTCATACTGGAGCATACCGGCATAAAGCACGTCGGGCTTCGCGCCGCGGTCGAATTTGTCAAAGTCGTCATAGTCGAACGCCATGCTCAGCTCCAGGGCACGGTCGCCGCGGAAGTTGAAGAGGATGACGCTGTCGCCGTCGGTGATTTTGCCCACGGGCGCGCCGTCGGCGGCGATAACAAACGGCGGCAGATCCTGATCGATCACGCCGGGATTCTCCGCGCGGTAGGTTTCGATCGCCTGCGTCGCGCTGGCAAACTGACGGCCTTCGCCCCTGACGTGGGTCTCCCAGCCGCGCTTGACCATGTTCCAATCCGCCTGATAGCGATCCATCGTGATCTTCATGCGGCCGCCGCCGGAGGCGATCTTCGCATCGAAGCCGCCGTCATTCAGCGCGGCGAGCGCAGCTTCCAGCTGATCGACGTAGAGCAGCGCGGAGGTCGCGGGCACGTCGCGGCCGTCGAGCAGGATATGCACGCGCACGGTCCTGACGCCCTCGGCCTTCGCCTGCGCGATCATGGCCAGCAGGTGGCTGATGTTGGAATGCACGTTGCCGTCGGAAAGCAGGCCGATGAAATGCAGGGTCGTCCCCTTCTCCTTGCAGCCGCCGGCGAGCGCCTGCCACGCCTCGGAGGTGTAGATCTTGCCGGATTCGATGGATTCGTTCACGAGTTTCGCGCCCTGCGAATACACCTGGCCGCAGCCGAGCGCA
>JAFWCS010000113.1 GCA_017534365.1 Clostridia bacterium
CGACCGAGAGCTCGCCCTCCGTGGAGAGGCAGGCCGGGTGGTCGCCGAGCTTGTCCGTCAGGCGCACGGACGCCACGGCGTCGCCCAGCGCGTCCTTCACGGCAGTCAGCAGGTCGGCGGCGTCTTCGTTCGCCTTGCTGAGCGCTTCTTTTTCTTCCTCGGTGCCGAGGTCGGCGTCCTCCTTGCAGACGTCCGCGAATTCCTTTTCTTCATAGGTGCGCAGCATCTTGAGCGCGAATTCGTCCACGTCCTCCGTCAGATAGAGCACCTCCTGCCCGCGGGCAAGCGCGGCCTCCACCTGCGGGAGCATGGCGATGCGCTCGACCGTTTCGCCGGCGGCGTAGAGGATCTTTGTCTGCGATTCCGGCATACGGCCGCAGTATTCCGCGAGGGTGACGGGCTTGTCGCCGTTTGAGGAGCGGAACATCACGAGATCCTGCAGGGTGTCCTTGTGGGTGCCGTAATCGGCGTAAAGTCCCCATTTGAGCTGGGTGCCGAAGGCGGCGTAGAATTTTTCATAGCTTTCGCGATCGTCCCGCTGCAGCTTTTTCAGCTCGGCGGTAATCTTCTTTTCGAGCGCCTTGGCAATGATCTTCAGCTGGCGGTCGTGCTGCAGCATTTCGCGCGAGATATTCAGCGAGAGATCGGCGCTGTCCACCAGACCGCGCACGAAGCTGTAGTGATCCGGCAGCAGGTCCTTGCATTTCTCCATGATCATCACGCCGCTGGAATAGAGCTGCAGGCCCTTTTCGAAATCGCGGCTGTAATAGTCGAACGGCGCGCGGGCGGGGATGAAGAGCAGCGCTTCATAGTTGGAGGTGCCCTCCGCCTTCTGACGGATCACCTTGAGCGGCGCTTCGAAATCATAGAATTTTTCCTGATAAAATGCGGCGTATTCCTCGTCTGTGACCTCGCTCTGGGCCTTCTTCCAGATCGGGGTCATGCTGTTGAGCGTTTCGTCGGCGGTCACGGTCTCGTATTCATCCTCCGTGCCCTCCTTCTTCTGCTCGTGACTGACCTGCATGCGGATCGGGTAACGGATGTAGTCGCTGTATTTCTTCACGAGGGAGCGCAGCTGCCATTCCTCAAGATACTCGCTGAATTTCGCTTCCTCCGTGTCCGCCTTCAGATAGAGGGTGATGACCGTGCCGGGCGTCTCCTTTTCGCAGGGCGTGACGGTGTAGCCGTCCGCGCCGCTGGATTCCCAGCAGTTGGCTTCGTCGCTGCCGTAGGCGCGGCTGACGACGGTGATGCGGTCGCTGACCATAAAGGCCGAATAGAAGCCGACGCCGAACTGGCCGATGATATCCACGGCTTCCTTGCCCTCGGGATCCGCTGATTTGAAATCGAAGGAGCCGCTGCGGGCGATCGTGCCGAGATTCTTCTCGAGCTCCGCGGCGGTCATGCCGATGCCGTTGTCGCTGATCGTCAGCGTGCGCGCTTCCTTGTCGGGGGTCAGGCGAATCTCATACTCCTCGCGCGTGAGCGTCACGCTCTGATCCGTCAGAGAGCGGAAATAGAGCTTGTCGATCGCGTCGCTGGCGTTGGAGATCAGCTCGCGCAGAAAGATCTCTTTGTGGGTATAGATGGAGTTGACCATCAGATCCAGCAGGCGTTTGGATTCGGTTTTGAACTGTTTCTTTGCCATAATACTTCCTTCTTTTTTTAATAGAATTGTGCTTACCCCTTATTATACCACAAATCCCGAAAAAATGCAAATCCGGGCATTTGACTTTTTTTGAAAATGTGCTACAATATGAAAAAAGTAAACCGGAAACGGAGGAACGGGATATGAAAAGAATCGGCTGGATCCTGATCGCGTTTGCGCTGCTGCTCAGCCTCGGCGCCTGCAGCTGGATCAACAATCCGAACAGCGGCACGAAGCAGATGTCCGAGAGCGAGATGGCCGCGAAGCAGATGGAGGTCATCAACACCTTCGGCCGCACGCAGAAGGACGACCGGA
>JAFWCS010000114.1 GCA_017534365.1 Clostridia bacterium
ATCAGAAACTGATCCCCGTGAGCATCTCCCTCGGGGCAAGTTTCCTTGTTCTTATGGATCTAATCGCAAGAACATTAACAGGCGCAGAGCTTCCCATCGGTATCCTGTGCGCTCTGATTGGCACGCCTTTCTTTGTTTATCTGCTGAAGAAAACGAAAGGAGGGTTTCGGACATGATCCTCGCTATCGACCGGCTCTCCTTTTCTTATGACCAGACATCGCTGCTTTCGGAACTATCATTCACGGTTTCTCCGGGTGAAGTCGTCTGTCTGCTCGGCCCGAACGGCAGCGGCAAATCCACGCTGCTCGATTGTGTGCTCGGGTTTCATCGCAATTATCAAGGCGCAATTAAGCTTTGCGGGCGGGAAGCGCGCGGTCTTTCGCGACTGGAAAGCGCAAAATGTGTTTCCTATGTGCCGCAGCTCCACGCGCCGACGTTTCCATATACCGTGCGGGAAGTTGTCCTGATGGGGCGAACTGCGCAAGCCGGTCTGTTCGGCGCGCCGAAGGAGAAAGACTTTGCGATCTGTGACGACGCGCTGCGGCGCATCGGTATCGCGGCCTTTGCAGATCGTCCCTATACGGAGCTTTCCGGCGGCGAGCGCAAAATGGTGCTGCTTGCCCGGGCGCTCGCGCAGCAGGCACCGCTGATCGCGCTGGATGAGCCGACAAGCTCACTTGATTTCAAAAATGAGCTTCAATTTCTGGAAACGCTGTCCGATCTTGCTGCAGAGAACGGCGTTGCTGTGCTGATGGCAACGCACGCGCTCTCACATCCGCTGTATTTTGAATCGCAGGGCCTGCCGGTCAAGGTCGTGCTGCTTTGCAAAAACAGGCCGGCACGCATCGGTACGCCGACGGCGCTGATCACACCGCAAACGCTGCTCGAAGTTTACGGCGTGCATGCCGCGGTGCAGGAAATAAAAACGGAAGACGGCAAAACTGTGAAAAGCGTTGCCGTGCTCGGCAGCATGGAAGAATAGGGAGATGCACGAATGAAACGATCTGCGATCTGCGCGCTTGCGCTGCTTCTGCTCATTTCAAGCCTGTGCGGCTGCACGCCGAAACCTGCTCCGGCAGAAGGCGACTTCCGCGTAACAGATTCCGCCGGCCGCGTCGTTGCCGTGCCGTCCGATCCGCAGTCGATCTGCGTGCTTTGCCCCTTCTCCGGGCCGATCGTCGTCATGCTCGGCTTTGGAGAGAAGATCACGTCATTTACCAATAATGCAGCGCGCAGCCGGCTGCTTCTGGAGATTTGTCCTGCGCTGAAAAATGCCGTGGTCGTTAAAAACAGCGGTTCGGTCAATGCAGAGGAAATTATGGCGCGCGGCACGGATCTGATCATTACGAATGCAGGCGTTTATGAGAACGAAACCGAGCGGGCAAAGATCGACGCGATGGGGATCCCGTATGTTGTGATTGACTATGAAACCATGGAAGATCAGCTGCATGCCGTGCGCATCCTCGGTGAAACACTGCGGCAAAGCGAAAAAGCCGAAGCCTATATTTCCTATTTCCGTTCCGTGACGGAACGGGCGAAATCTCACCCTTTCTCCGGTCGCCCAAAGCGGCTGTATCATGCGGTCAACGAGGCTGTTCGCACGGATGCGCCCGGGAGCTACTGCGCCGACTGGATTGCCCTCACCGGCGCTGAAAACGTTTCCGTGAAAAGCGGAAAGCTGACGCCGGAAGGGGACAAAGCCTATACCACGCTGGAGCAGATCTACGTCTGGGATCCCGATCTGATCATTTGCAATGAAGCGCAGGTCGATGATTATATCCTCAGCGATCCGAAGTGGGCAGGTCTTGCGTGCGTACAGAACGGGCAGGTTTATCAGATTCCGATCGGCGTGACGCGCTGGGGGCATCCGACCAGTTTTGAAACGCCGCTGGCGCTTCTCTGGCTGATGCGGCTGCTCTATCCGGACAGCTTTGCCGTCGACCTGGATCAAGAGATCCGTTCCTTCTACAAAACATTTTTCGACTTTTCCGTTGACGACGACCGGCTGAATGCCATAATGGAAGGCACGGAGATGCGCGATCCGAAAACAGAACAAAAGGGTGAATGATATGAAGCTGTTCGTATGCATCGACGATACCGATAATTTAGACAGTATCGGCACCGGCGAGCTGCTGGAAAACATGATGGGCGAAGCTGCCATCCGTCAGCTTGGCGTCGGCGGGATGACCGTGCGCTATCAGCTGCTGATTCACGACGATATCCCTTATACTTCCCACAACAGTTCCATGTGCTGCACAGCGGAAACGGATGACCGTGCTGCCTTCACGGCGTTCTGCGCGTCATATCTCACGGAAAACGCCGCGCCGGGCTCGGATCCCGGGCTCTGTATCCTGACTGATGATCCCGCGCTGGATTATTCATCGCTGATCAATTTCGGCAAACGCGCACAAATCGAAGTGCTCACGAAAGCGATGGCCTATGATGCGGCAAACGCTTTCGGTCCTGACGTTCATCTGAGTGCGCACGGCGGAACAGGCGACGGCATCATCGGCGCGCTTGCCGGCGCTGCGCTGCGCGCTGGAAAAGAAGACGGTCGGATCAAGGGCAAGCTGCAGCCGCTTCCGGGAAAAACCGCCTGGACTGCGTCGGAATTCGCGCGGATTTTCGGCGTGCAGCGTTTCATCGATGAAGACGGCAATGAGATAACCGATGATCTGCCGCTCGTTTTTTTGCATCCGACAAAGCTGCTTTACAGCAACGGATTGATCACTTCCGTTCTTGTGGAAGAAAACGGGCAGCGGATGCCGAAACCGAAGATCAAAAAATCGAAAGAGAAAAAGATATGATGGATCAGAATCTCTTCTCCCGGGTTGAATCGCCGGAAACTGCCGCCCGGATCGCGGAACAATGCGAATACTATGCGGAAGACTGCGAGGAGGCTCGTCTGCGACGATGAAAAAAGCTGCTGCAACTGCCGCTATCGACGCTGGACCTCGACTGGTTTTGTCTGCATGAAAGGAGCGACTCCATGAAGCACAAGTTTTCCGACCGTCGCGCGGCAGCGCTGATCGCCGCGCTGTTTGCTTTGCTGTTTTTCACTGTTCAGGCGTTTGCAGAAGGCGGCAACGGCGACGGCTCCGGTGGCGGAAAGGATCAGCCGCTGACGCTTGTTTCCTCCAGCGTTGCCAACGGTGCACAGAATGTATCTCTGACGCCGGAGATCGTATTGACCTTTTCAAAAAACGTCGTGCATTTCACAGTGCGCGACGGAAATATGGCCTGTTTCTCCATGACAGACGCGCAGGGAAATGATGTTCCGATCCATGTCGAAATGGGCGACGATCAGGTCGATCCGTCGATCAAGCGGATCGTCACGGTTTCGCCGCACTCCGCACTCTCGCCAGGCACTTCCTATCTGCTGAAGATCGGTGGGGGCGTCACCTCCAAAAGCGGCGTGAGCCTCGGCAGAGACAGTTACATCAGCTTCACAACAAAAGGCGGCGAAACGACGAAGCCCGCGACGACGAAGGCAACCACACGGGCGACCACGACGCGCGCGGATACTGCGCCGACGTCGGCACACACGATCGCAGGCAGCACGGCAACTGCCGCAACCACAAAGAAAGCCGCAAAAACGACAACGGCGAGAATAAAGCCGACGACACGACCGACAACAACCGCCCGTGCATCCACGACCCTCAAAGCCATCACGTTGTCAGCCGCCGCGACCGCACGCGATGCCGTGACGACTACAACATTGACGGTTTCGAGCACAGTGACGCCTGTCTCAACCGTGACCGCTGCGCCGCAGACTGCAAACGGGCAGACTTCTACAACTGAAGCAACTTCTGATCCGGCCGTTGCCGCACAGAGTGTTCCGGAAGAACAAGCCGCTTCGTCCGATGCCGCTATTACGCCTTCGACTCCCGAGAATGCGCCCTCGCCCTTGCGCAAGGCGCTGCCTTTTCTGATCGCGGGTCAGAGAAGCATAAGCAGCACGGCGGTCACGGGAACA
>JAFWCS010000115.1 GCA_017534365.1 Clostridia bacterium
CCCGCCTCCGCCAAGCCGAAAAAGGCGGAGCGCACGTTTGACGATCTGCCCCTTTCGCTCACGAACGCCAGGCCGCTCTACGGCGGCAAGGTCTCCGGGCATCCCGTGCCGCTGCGCAGCATCAGCATCGAGGACGGCAATGTGACGGTCTGGGGCAACGTCTTCGGCTACGCCTGCCGCGAAACGCGCGACGGCAAGCGCCGCATCATGACCTTCAATATCACGGATCTGACCAGCTCCTACACGGTCAAGATCTTCGACGCCAAAGAAAAAACCGAGCAGCTGTCCGAAACCCTCAAGGACGGCAAGACCGTGCTCGTGCGCGGTCACGTGGAATACGACGATTATCTCAAAAGCATGTGCATCAAGGCGAATGCCGTGACGCTCGCGGACTACATGGAGCCGACCGACGACGCGCCGGAGAAGCGCGTAGAGCTGCATCTGCATACGAATATGTCTGCCATGGACGGCATGACCGCGCCCGCAAAGCTCGTCAAGCGCGCGGCAGCGTGGGGGCACAAGGCCGTCGCGATCACGGACCACGGCGTGGTGCAGGGCTTCCCGGAGGCGGCGAGCGCCGCGAAAGAGACCGGGGTCAAGGTGCTCTACGGCATGGAGGGCTATTACGTCGACGACAGCGTGACGCCCGTGGTCGGCGAGAGCGCGATGCCGCTCAGCGGCACGTTCATCATCTTCGATACCGAAACGACCGGCCTGCGCACGCAGTATGCGCGCATGACGGAGATCGGCGCGGTGAAGTACGTGGACGGCGCGGAGCGCGCGCGCTTCCAGACCTTTGTCAATCCCGAACGGCCGATCCCCAGAAAGATCGTGCAGCTCACCGGCATCACCGACGCGATGGTGGCCGGCGCGCCGGCGGAAAAGGAGGCGCTGCAGCGTTTCTTTGAATTCTGCGGCGAGGACGCCGTGCTCGTGGCGCACAACGCGACCTTCGACACGGAGATCCTGCGCCATGCCTGTGAACGCTGCGATCTGCCCTATCATTACACGCATCTCGACACGCTCACGCTGGCCCAGAGTCTGGTCAGCGGCGTGAAAAACTATAAGCTGGACACGCTCACCAGGCATTTTAAGCTCCCGAATTTCGATCATCACCGCGCGGACGAGGACGCCGGCGCGCTGCTGGGCATCTTCGAGAAGCTGCTCGAGCTCGTGCGTGAGCGCGGCGTGGATCGCGTCGATCAGATCAACGCGGCCGTGCCGGTCGATCCGAAACGCCTGCCGACCTATCACATCATTCTGATCGCGCGCAACAAGGTCGGCCTGAAGCATCTGTATCAGCTGATCACGAAATCCAATCTGGAGTATTATTACCGCCATCCGCGCATCCCGCGCAGCGAGCTGCTTAAGCACCGCGAGGGGCTGCTGATCGGCTCCGCCTGCGAGGCCGGCCAGCTTTATCAGGCGGTGCTGCTCGGCCGTTCGCCCGAACGGCTGCGGGAGATCGCCTCGATCTATGACTATCTGGAGATCCAGCCGGACGGCAACAACGAATTCATGCTCCGCAACGAAACCGTGGAGTCGCAGGAGGATCTGCACGAGATCAACCGCGAGATCATCCGGCTGGCGGACGCCATGGGCCTGCCTGTGGTCGCCACGGGCGACGTGCATTTTCTCA
>JAFWCS010000116.1 GCA_017534365.1 Clostridia bacterium
GGCTACTACCTTTTCCATGATAGCATCAGCTAAAATTTTTGCTCTTTCTTCGGCTGTCAGATTCGCAAAAATTTCTTGCGCCCTAGCTAAAAGCGCTTCATTAGGGGATGCTTCTACCTCGAAAGTAGTACGGATTTTCTTTTTTTCTGCCATTTTTTTACCTTCTTTCTAGGCACTTTTCCCGCTACATCTTCTAATATACCACGATTCTACTTAAAGTCAAGAAGATTTAAACCTAAAAGAATTTACCACGATTAGCAAAAAATGTAGTATGCAAGATTTAAATCTTTTTCGGCTTCATTAGGGCATGAAAAAGCCCGCAAACCGTTGTGTATCAAGGCTTGCGGGCATGGCGGAGAGTTGGGGATTCGAACCCCAGAAGCGGCTTTAACCACTTACACGATTTCCAATCGTGCTCCTTCGACCAACTCGGACAACTCTCCGTGTGTCAAATGAATGCTGGTATATTATAGCCGATGTTCCGCTAAAAATCAAGTCTTTTTTCAAATTTACTCGAAAAAGTTTGCGCGCGATCCGGAGCCGATCCGCGATCCCGACGACCGGGCGGAGCTATCGGCATACGGTTGCCGCCGGTGTGCGTAGGGCACGGATACATCCGTGCCCTACGCGACGGAACGCCCGGAGGGTGCGCAGCCGATAGATGGTTGATCGACGGCGGGCGATCAATGATCGCCCCTACAATCCTCCCGGCGCGCTTCGCCTCCCCTGTGTAAGGGGAGGTGCCGCCGAACAGCGGCGGTGCGCCGGAACGGTGCGGCACTGAACGACGGCGGAGGGGGCATTTCGCTTTTCAAAAAAGCGAACCGCTTCTTGCAAAAGAGGCGATTCGCTTTTTGCGTCATCTGTTTTGGTTGCGTCCGTCTTCATTCGATCCAGATCGGGTTGGTGAAAGCCCAGAAAAGGGCGTCGGCGGTGGGGGCAGGGTGCTCGCAGCGTGGGGCGAGGTATTTATGCTCCGCGAAGCCGATCACGCGCTTGAGCCCGGCGCCGAGGCGGAAATCGATCTGCGCGCGCAGGAAGCCGCGCTCCGGCACGGGGAACATCGCCGTGTGCGTCTTTTCGTAGCGTTTCGCCTTGTGGGAATAAACGACGCGGTCGTTGTTGAAGACCTTCAGCTCAAAGCCGGGCAGGAGCTTCGTCACCCTGCATTTGCCGGTCAGGCCGGCCGAAAACGGCACGGTGTCGCCGAGGATGGCGTCCCCCACGGTCAGCTCGATCATGGAGGTGCCCGGTTTATTGGTGATCACGCTGCGCCCGGCGCGCAGGGCGGCAAGGATCTCGGCGGGAGAATTGTCCTTCGCAAAGGTGATCGTTGTGGGCATGGCGATCATATCGATCCCCGCAATATCGCCGTGATAATCCGAGCCGCCGACCGCGGCGATATGCCGGCCGGCCTTGAGCTGACCGACCCACCAGTCCATATTCCGCACGTTGTCGCTGTGCTGGATCGTGTTCCAGACCTCCACGCAATCCGCGGGCAGGCCGTCGATCGGCACACGGAAACCGCACTGCGAGCAGAACGGATGATTCAGGCAGACCGTCGCCCCGGCGTCGGCGCAGCGCTGCATGATCGCGGCGTAGGCGTCGGCGTCCGGAATCTCATAGGGCGGCTCCGCAGGCACCTTGACGCCCCAGATATTGACGTGCCCGTTATAGACGGTGATCTCCTGCCCCTGAATCACGGTCAGCCCGTCGCTGGAATAGCTTTGCGGGATCGTATTCTTGTTGTGATCGGTCACAATGATCCAATCCAGCCCTGCCGCCTTGCAGCGGTCGATCAGCTGATAGAGCCGCAGATGGCCGTCGGAATTCGTCGTGTGCGTATGCGTGTCGCCGCGATACCATTTTCCTTCCACGTGTCATGCCTCCTCTTCTTTTTTCTATTGTATTATATCACGCTTTTCGGTCAGGCGCAACTTGATTTTGCGCGCGTTCTGTGCTATGATGATTGCAAAGGAGGTGGGTGCGGATGAAACCCCGGCTTCTGGCATTCGATCTGGACGGAACGCTCCTCGCGCCGGATCACAAAACGATCACGGACCGCACGGTGCGCGCGCTGCAGACGGCGCACGCGCAGGGCGCGCAGCTGGTGATCGCCACCGGCCGCACGCTGAGCCTGACGGAGGAAGTGACGGCCCGGCTGCCGATGATCGACTGGCTGATCCTCTCCAACGGCGCGGTACTCTATGACCGCGGCAGCGAACGCAGCCTGGAAAGCTGCCTGATCCCCGCCGGTCACGCGGCGCAGATCGCGGCGCTGCTCGCGCAGCTGCCGGCCTTTTCCAATTTCTATATCGGCGGCAAGATCCACGCGCAGGA
>JAFWCS010000117.1 GCA_017534365.1 Clostridia bacterium
GGCACATGACTGGCAGACAGACCTGATCCTTGCTATCGGCCCGAGAGCGACAACGGACACATCCGCGTCGGTCCATACGGAAGAAGGCGTGCGCATGGGCTACCGCCTGCGCGGGCAGGAGCAGATCGTGCGTGCGATCGAGGACGTCAAGCGCGCCGACCGTCTCGGCTGCCACGGCTTTCTCGTTTATGACGAGGGCTGCCTGTGGATCCTCAATGAGATGCGCAAGGCCGGCGAGATCTCCGCGGACTGCCACTTCAAGCTCTCCGCGCATGCTGGTCACGGCAACCCCTGCGCCGCAAAGCTGCTCGAGAATATCGGCGCGGATTCCCTCAATCCCGTGCGCGATATCCAGCTGCAGATGATGGCGGCGCTGCGCCAGGCGATCGATATCCCGCTGGATCTGCATACAGAGAATCCGAAGTCCACCGGCGGTTTCATCCGTCACTACGAGGTGCCGGAGATGATCCGCGTCGCCGCCCCGATCTATCTCAAGACCGGCGGCTCCGTCGCCCAGACCCACAGCTGGGACAGTACGGTGGACGACGCGAAGAAGCGCGCGAAGCAGTGCGTGCTTGTCAAGCGCATGATCGACGAGTATTATCCGGAGGCGGTCTGGAGCCCCCGCGGAAGTCTGAAATAAACGGGAGGCGGTACGATGCTGATTACGGTTTCGAGCGTGAAAACGACGGTCCTGCAGTCGCTGGCAGCCGTAGGCGTGCGGGAGGAGGATGCCGCGATCATCCTGGATACGATCCTCTTTGCAAATCAGCGCGGCGTTGCGACACACGGAATCGGCAGACTGCCGCTGTATGTCAAAAAAATCAAGTCCGGTCATTTCGATCCTGCCTGCAGGGTGGAAACTGTTTCGGATTCTATGGGCACAGCTGTGCTTGACGCGCATAACGGCTTCGGTCAGGTCGCCGCGTACAAAGCGACGAAGCTCGCGATTGCGAAGGCAAAGGAATACGGCGTCGCTGTCGTCGGTGTGCGCAACAGCAATAATTTCGGCGCGGCGGGCTATTTCGGCGATCTGGCCGCCCGGGAAGGCATGGCCGCGATGATCTATGCGAATGCTGCGCCGGCCATTGCGCCGACCGGCGGCACGAAAACGATCTTCGGCACCAACCCGATCTGCTATGCGTTCCCCTGCGGCGCGGGGGAGGATCCGATCCTGCTGGATATGGCCACGACCGTGGCCGCCAGAGGCAAGATCCGACTGGCCGCAAAAAACGGCGAGAAGATCCCCGCGGACTGGGCGACCGGCCCGGATGGCGCGCCGACGGACGATCCGAACGAAGCGCTCAAGGGCGCACTCCTGCCGATCGGCGGCTATAAAGGCTACGGGCTTTCAATGTTTGTGGATCTGCTGGCCGGCATGCTGACCGGCTCCGCGTATGGCGGAGGGGTAAAGAATCTGAGCAAAATGGACGCCGATTCCCGCAACGGCCATCTGTTCGTCGTGATCGACACGCAGCGGTTTCTCCCCCCGGAGACGCTGAAAGCTGCGACGGAGCAGTTCAGAAGCAGCGTGAAGGCCTGCGGGCCGGAGGGCAGAATCTTCCTGCCGGGCGAGATTGAGTATCTTTGCCGTGAAAAGCATCAGGACGCGGTCGAGATCAGCGAAAAACAGTATCAGGAGCTCGCGGAGCTGACCCGCGCGCTCGGCGTGCAGGCAGCGCCGGAGCCCGTTGAGGTATGACGCGCCTGCGTCGGAGAAAAAGGAGAACCATCCATGCGACATCATCTTTACAACCCGGATTTCAAGTTTGTCAGGGATCCTGTAGAGTTCAATAAATATACGGACAGAAACGTCCTGCAATACTGCCTGGGCGCCACGATGTATATGCCCGGGCACCGGGATTTCACCGAAGCGATCCTCACGCGCAAATATCCAGGCCTGACCTCGATGGTCATGTGCTTCGAGGATGCCTGCAAGGCGGAGGACGTGCCGCGCGCGGAGCAGAACAGCATCCACATGCTGGATATCCTCGCGGAAAAGATGGAAAGCGGGGAGATCACCTATGCGGATCTGCCGCTGCTGATCTTCCGCGTGCGCAATATCGAGCAGTTCCGGCATTTCTCCGCCATGCTCAGGCCGGAACATATCAAGGTGATCACCGGCTTTAATTTCCCGAAGTTCAATTCGGAAAACGGAGCGGCCTATTTTGCCCATCTGAAGACGCTGAACGAAAAGTTCGGCGAGATCCTCTACGGGATGCCGATCATTGAGGACCGCACCGTCGCGTTCAAGGAAACGCGGATGGAGCAGCTGCTCGGGATCAAAGCGATCCTGGACCGTTACAAAGAGCTGGTCCTGAACGTCCGGGTCGGCGCAACGGATTTCTCCGCCTGCTTCGGCGCACGGCGCGATGTGGAATATACGATCTACGACATCATGATCGTCAGCGATATCCTGCTGGATATTCTGAATCTCTTCTCTCGGGACGGAGATTATGTTGTATCCGGCCCCGTCTGGGAATATTTCAAGGTCAAGAAAGAAATGCGGTTTTCCGAGCTGCCGAAGATCAATATCCAGGAGTCCCTGATGAAGCGGGAGCCGCTGGTCAGCCCCGAGGTGGACGGCCTGATGCGCGAGCTGATCCTGGACAAGGCCAACGGTTTCATCGGCAAAACGATTATTCACCCCAGCCACATCAACTTCGTCAACGGCATTCTTGCCGTGACGCGGGAGGAATATGAGGACGCGGTGCAGGTGCTTGCCACCTCCGGCGGCGTCGTCAAGAGCAGCAACGCGAATAAAATGAATGAGATCGGGCCGCACCGCCTCTGGGCGGAGAAGCTGGTCGCCAGAGCGGAGGCCTACGGCGTGATCGAGAATAAACAAAGCTATCTTGAGCTGTTCGGCAGCTGAAGATTTCATGGAAAGCGGAAACGATATGATCCAATTAACGACCCCAATTTCAGAAGCCGCCGCCGCGGCGCTGCAGGTCGGCGATACGGTTGAGATCAGCGGCTGGATCCTCTGCGGGCGCGACGCCGTTCTGCCGAAGGTGCTGCGCATGATCGAGGACGGCAACGCGCAGGCGCTCGGCGTGGATCTGCGCGGGCAGGTGATCTTTCACACGGCCGTCAGCCCTGCCGGCGTCGGGCCGACCAGCTCCAACAAGCTGGAGATTGAAAGCTCCATCGCGCCGCTGTCTGCCGCCGGGATCAAGCTCCATCTCGGCAAGGGCGCGCTGCGTCCGGAGACGATCGAGGCGCTGGACCGCTGCAACGCGGTCTATGCGGTGATCCCGCCCGTGACGGCGCTGCTCGGCGCAAAGACTGCCGAAACGCGGGTCGTCGCCTTTCCGGAGCTCGGCATGGAGGCGCTGCATCTGATCAAAGTCGACCGGTATCCGGCGATCATCGGCGCGGCGCACGGGAGGAGCATCTATGACTGAGAAGTATGACGAGATCGTTGCCCGCGTGAGCGATACGCTGGTCGAGGCGGGCAGCACGTTTCGTGAAGATAAAAAGGACGCTTACCGGCGCGCGATCGCCGGGGAGCGGAATGAACAGGCAAAATGGGTGCTGGATACGATCCTTGCCAACGCGGAGGCCGCGGAAACGAACCGCAGCCCGCTCTGCGACGACACGGGGATCCCGCATCTTTTGCTGGAGGTCGGCGAAGACTGCGCTGTGACCGGCAGGCTGCTCGATGCGATCCGCGCGGGCGTTGCCGAAGGGCTGCGCAGGCTGCCGGGCAGACCCATGGGGATCATGGGAGACGATCATCAGAGGATCGATCAGAGCGGCGGCCTGGATCCGGATCCTGCGGGCGTGGAACCCGCGCCGATCCTGCTGCGCCGCTGCAAGGAGAACGTGATCCGTCTGCACATCCTGATGTTCGGCGGCGGCCCTGCGATCCGCGGAAAGACCTACCGCGTCTTTCATAAGCACAGCACGCAGGTCGTGCTCGATGAGATCGTCAGCTGGGCGACGGAAAGCGTCGCGCAGCTCGGCTGCTCCCCCTGCACGCTGGCGGTCGGCGTCGGCCGGTCGCATTTTGAGGCTGCAAGCCTGATGCTGCAGGCGCAGGCGGACGGCAGATATGACGTGCAGTCCGCGATGGAGAAAGAAATCACAGACCGCGTCAACGCGGCGAATATCGGGCCGCTCGGCCTGCACGGCGATACGAGCGTGCTTGCGACCTTCCTGAAGGTCGGGCCGCAAAGAGCCAGCGGCGTGCGGATCGTCTGCATGCGGCCGGCCTGCTGCTTCGAGCCGCGCATCGCTACGGTGGAATTATAAACGCAAGGAGGAAGACACGGTGAAAAGCATTCGGATCACGGAGGATCCCAAAGAGATGGTGGCGATCGCCAAAGAGATCGTCGAAGGAATGAAGGAGAAATACGACGCCGGTATGATGAAGATCGTCAAGGACGACGTTCAGAAACGATTTCCGGAGATGCCGGAGGATCAGCTGATGGAGCTGGTCTACATCACCATTTACCAATACTGGGTATACGGCGTGTCGACGGACGAGTATTTCTATTATGATTTTGCAAATAAGACCCGCGAAGAAAAGCTGGAATATATGACCTACCGGCTGCGGTTGCTTTATGGCCAGCACCTCAACCGGAAGGATATGACGCACCTGCTGACCAACAAATTCGAGACGTATAACTACTTCAAAGAGCAATATCTGCGTGACGTGATCCTCTGCAGCGCCGAAGACGACTTTGATGCGTTCCTCGCATTCACGCAGAAGCATCCGGAGTTTGTTGTCAAGCCGGTGGATCTGAGCGGCGGCAGAGGCGTTCACAAGGCGAGCGTTGCCGGTATGAACGAGGCGGAGAAGAAACAGTGTTTCCTCCGGCTGCTGCAGGAAGGTATCGACAACAAGGCGAAGTATCTGCGCGGCTTTGACGCCTCCGTGATTCTCGAGGAGCTGATCGACCAGAACGAAGAAATGGCTGCTTTTAATCCGGCTTCTGTCAACGGCGTGCGGCTCGTGACGGTCCTGCGGGGCGATGAGGTCACGCCGTATGAAGCATGGATGAAGATCGGCCGCGGCGGGCATTTCCTCGCCAGCGCTGTCTTCGGAACGATGGATGCCGGCATTGACATGAAAACCGGCGTCATCAATACGCCGGGCTTTACGGAGATGGGCGAGTGCTATGCCGCGCATCCGGATAACGGCCTGCCGATCGTCGGCTTCCAGATCCCGCAGTGGCAGGAGCTGCTTGCGCTTGCCGAGGAGTGCGCGCTGAAAATGCCGTTTTTTCACTACGTGGGCTGGGACTTCGTGCTGTCGAAAAAAGGCTGGTGCATTATGGAAGTCAATCAATGCAGCGACTTCATGTGGCAGCTATACAGACAGCGCGGCATGAAGAAAGAGTTTGAGGATCTGATCGGCTGGAAGTTTGACAAGGAATTCTGGTGGCAGGGGCTTTGATCGAACGGCTTTATGCCGATCTGAAACAGAAGGGGAGAAAGCAACGATGATTCGCGACTATCTGATAATCACAGACGACCCGAAGAAAAAATATGAGATCGGCAAACGTATGGCCAACGAGGTCACGATCCGGGAGGGAGAGGAGCTTAAACAGTTCTACACGCCCCTGATGCTGCGCAAGATGGCGGATCAGATTGCGCATTACGATCCGTCGCTCAGCGCCGAAGAGACGGATTTCCTCTGTTATCAATTCATCTATGATTTCTGGGTCTACGGCTGTACCGTCGACGAAGAGTATTATCTCGGCCTGAAAGATAAAACCGACGCGGAAAAGCGGGAATACATGGTCGGCAAGAACCGCAGTGTGTACGTCAAGCATCTCAATTGGGATGCCGGCCCGGACCGCGTGGAGCAGCTGGAAGACAAGTACCGCCTGTATCAGACGCTGGAGCCTTATTATAAACGCGACGTGATCGAGATCCGCAGCATGGAGGATTACGATACGTTCGCCGCGTTCGCTGCAAAGCATCCGGTGTTCGTTGTCAAGCCGTCGAATTTCTTCTTCGGCATCGGCGTGCACAAGGTCGATCTGAAAGATTTCAGCGGCGACGCGCGCAGGGCGATGGAAAGCATCCTCGGCGAGGGCGAGGCGCTCCACGCGAAGCATCCTTACCGCGCATCCAAAATGGTGATCGAGGAGCTGATCGAGCAGCATCCGGCGCTGTCCGCGCTGCACCCCGCCTCCGTGAACTGCATCCGTGTCACCGCGGTGCGGGATCCGGCCGGCAAGGTGCATATCTATCACCCCTGGATCAAGGCCGGCATCGGCGGCTCCTTCGTGGCGACGGCCGCCTCCGACGGCTTTGACGCGGAGATCGACCCCGCAACGGGCGTTGTGATCACGGATGGCTTCCAGGAAAGCGGCAACATCTACAAGGTCCATCCCGACTCCGGCATCACGATCAAGGGCTATAGTGGACGAGACGACTGATGACGGAGA
>JAFWCS010000009.1 GCA_017534365.1 Clostridia bacterium
AAGGGCCTGCACTACATTGAAGAAGACCGGGACATCCTTGAGAAGGCCACGGGGCTTTGCCACAAGGAAGCAAGCTGGCTGGTTGATGTTGAGAAAGCGTAAGGAGGACAAGACCATGACGATCAACGATGCGATGAGAAGCTACAGACTCCCGAATCCCTCGACCCCGGAAGACCTTGAAACACGCTGGAGCAAGGTTCTGACCTTCGGCGACCGGGTGATCATGGCAGGGTATTATTACAACGGAAAAAACAAGCCCTGCTGGTTCGGAGCGGTTTATGAGCATCTGGATAATGACCTCTCCTGCGAAGGCACAATCGGGCTTCGCGCGGCAAGCGGGATTGAGTTCGAGGATGACGGGCACGCCATAGCCTGGGCAATGCAGCAGTAAAAAAGCAAAATCATAGCGGAACATGAGCCTTTCGGCTCTGTTTCTCATTCATCAGGGTCACGCCTTCGGCGGGGCTTTTTTTATTGTTCTGAACACAAGCCTGAATCCGCAAACAAGAAAGCGCGTCGCGGTTGTTATCCCGCAACGCACTCCTTCTGATTTGTATTCACTTCGGCACTTGCATTACAGCTTATACCGTTCCGCCTCCTGCTGCGCGATACGCAGCAGATCCGCACGCACACGCGGCGGCGAAAGCACCTCGCACTGCCCGGACAGACCGAACAGCCAGCCGTAAAACTGATCGCTGATCTCAACGCGGGCCGTCACGGTGAAGCTCTGCCCGTCCGGCTCCGGCGTAAGCGAAACATCGCGGCCGAAGGTATCCAGCACTACGCCGATCAGGGACGCGTCAAACCGGATGCGCACCTGTTCCTCTTCGCCGGAAAACATACGGAAGACCCGCTTGCTGTAAGCGGAAAGATCGATTGCCGCAAAGGCCTCCTTGCCCTGCCGCGCCGTTTCCGCCGGATGCAGCTGCACCATTTTATCAACGCGGTAATGCTTCATACGCCCGGCTTCGGCGTCATAGGCAAGCAGATAATAGTTCTCATCATCCCAGAGCAGGCAGAAGGGGCTGACCTCATACACCTTCCCCTCGCGCCGGAACTCCGTTTCTTTCTTCAGGTTATAACGCAAATACCGGAAGCGAATCGCCCGGTCCTCATTGATCGCATAACTGATGTGATCAATATTGGTAAAAACGTTTTTCTGCGACGTTTTCACGCGGTTCTGCACAACGACCTGCCTGTGCAGCTGCGCCGCGTCATACTCATTGGTCAGCGTTTCCAGCTTTTTAATCAGAGCCAGGCTCTGCTGCTCGGTCAGAAATTTGCAGCTCTGCACCGAATCGACCAGCATCTTGATCTCCGGCAGTTCGAATTCACCGTTCACACAGTAATAGCCGCCGTTTTTGCCCTTGAGTAGTTCGATCTCCTCACCGTACTGCTGCAACTGCGCCACATCATCGTAGATCGCTTTGCGCTCCGCGGTGATCCCGTTGGCAGCCAGATGCGCCAGGATCTTCTGCACCGGCGCCGGGTGCGCTTCGTTGGTGTGCAAGCGCAGATAATCCCGGATATACAGCAGCTTCAGTTTTTGATTGTTTCCCTTTGACATGCCGTGCGTCTCCCTTCAGCGATCATCCATTCTTTCTGCAAACGATATCATACCATAGTTCCGGATGACCGTCAAGAAAGGGATCGCAGTGTCAGTTTTTAAGCGTCACTGTTGCTTCGCTTCTGGCGGCCATCTGCCAGAAGACTCCGCGATCGACAGCGATAAACGACGCACAATCCTGTGTCATTTCCTGGTTGAGCAGCATTTTAAGCGTCAGCAGCGCCGCGCAGGCGTGTCTGCAGAGATACGGCGGCGGGTAGACGCAGTCGCAGAACAGATCCGTCACCCTGCCCGTGCCGTCGTGATACAGGAAATCCACGCGGCGCCAGGCGTCCTCTTCCCGGATGATCGCCGTGCAATTCTCCTGCTGTCGGCTGAAATAGACGACCGCGCCGTCCAGGCAAAGATGCAGCCCCTCCTCACCGATCTCCGGATCGGAGATCTCGTCGTTTTCAAAATCCGCAAGCATCGTCTCCCAGCCCTCGCCGCAGACGATCTCGTCCGTTTCCTCATTGGGATCCGCCGGCGGCATCACCATTGCGGCAAACCGTTCGGGCGAAAGATCCGTATCCATACTCACCATTTTATCCCGCAAAGGAGAAAACGTTCCGGCCATTCGCATATCTGGCTTGGCGAGCACGATTTCATAATCGTTCAGATTGATCCGAAAACGGGTGTTGACATGCGTCACCTCCCCGGGTCGGC
>JAFWCS010000118.1 GCA_017534365.1 Clostridia bacterium
CATGGTCAGCGCCGGGTCGAGCATCTTCTCATACCGTGCGCTCGAATCCGTGCGATGGCCGAGGCGGGAGGAGGATTTGCGCACGCTCACGCCGTCGAAGTTGGCGCTCTCGAGCACCACCGCGCCGGTGTCGTCGACGATCTCGGAATCCAGACCGCCCATGATGCCGGCGATCGCGGTCGGCTCGCTGCCGTTCCAGATCATCAGCGTGTCGGTGTCGATCTCGCGCTCCACGCCGTCGAGGGTTGTGAATTTCATCGCTTCCTTCGGCGTATCCACGCCGATGCAGTCGATCTTCGCGGCGTTGAAGGCGTGGGTCGGCTGTCCGATCTCGAGCATGATATAGTTGGTCACGTCCGCAAGCAGGTTGATGCCGCGCATGCCACAGTAATAGAGCCGGATGCGCATCTCCAGCGGGCTGACGTGCTTCTGGATATTGTCCATTTTGACGCAGGAATAGCGATAGACCAGATCCGGGCGGCCGATCGTCACCGCGACCTGCTCCTCGCCGTCATAGCTGAGATCGCCGAGGGTCAGGGGCTTGAGCTCCCGGCCGGTCAGCGCCGCGAATTCGCGGGCGATGCCGTAGTGGCCCCAGAGGTCGGGGCGGTTCGTCAGGGATTTGTTGTCGACCTCGAACACGATGTCGTCAATCGGATAGATCGATTTGATGTCCGTGCCGTTCGGCGCATCGGTCTCCAGCTCCATCAGGCCGCTGTGATCGTCGCTGATGCCCAGCTCCTTCTCGGAGCAGCACATGCCCTCGCTCGGGAATCCGGCGACGGTCGCCTGCCGGATCTCCCCCGCCGGAACGCGGCCGCCCGCAAGCGCGAGCGCGACCTTCATGCCGACGCGGACGTTCGGCGCGCCGCAAACGATATCGCAGACCTTGCTGCCGGCGTCCACCTTCAGCAGATGCAGCTTTTTGGAATTCGGATGCGCCTCGATCGAGAGGATCTCGCCGACCACGACGTTCTGCACGTCGGCGCCCTTCTCGTAAATCTCCTCCACCTCAGCGGTGGCCAGCGTGAAGCTGTTGATCAGCTTTCTGACGTCCAGACCCGAAAGGTCCACATACTCCTTGATCCAGTTGATAGATACAAACATCTCGTTACGCCTCCTTGCTCTCTTCCGGGCGGGTGAAGGATTTTTCCGTAAACTGCGAAAGCGCCTTCAGATTGCCGCCGTTGAACACGCGGATGTCCTTCACGCCGTAGCGCATCATGGCCAGACGGGTCAGGCCCAGGCCAAACGCGAAGCCGGTGTATTCCTCGGGATCGATGCCGGCCGCGGTGAGGACGTTGGGATGGATCATGCCGCAGGGGCACAGCTCCAGCCAGCCGGAATCCTTGCAGGATGGGCAGCCCTTGCCGCCGCAGATCAGGCACTGGATATCCAGCTCGAAGCCGGGCTCAACGAACGGGAAGAAGCCCGGGCGCAGGCGCACCGTCACATCCCGCTGGAACACCTCGGAGAGCATGGTCTTCATGAAATAAATCAGATTGGAAATGGAGATATCGCGGTCGACCATGATGCCCTCCATCTGGAAGAAGGTGTTCTCATGGCAGGCGTCGATCTTCTCGTTGCGGAAGCAGCGGCCCGGGAAGATCGCGCGCAGCGGCTGGCCGTTGACCAGATTCTCCTTGTATTTGCGCAGGATCGTATTCTGCGCGGCGGAGGTGTGCGTCTTGAGCAGCTGCCCCGAGGAGAGATAATAGGTATC
This sequence comes from Clostridia bacterium, assembly GCA_017534365.1. GTDB lineage: Bacteria > Bacillota > Clostridia > Oscillospirales > Acutalibacteraceae > CAG-177. Next base: position 1,724 of record JAFWCS010000118.1, read on the forward strand.
CTGCATATCGCGCGCGGGATGATGCTTCGGGATATTCAGCGCTTCAAAGCAGTTGTAGTCGTCGGTGATTTCGGAATAATCCTCGATCGCGAAGCCCATGCTCAGGAAGATGTTTTCCACCTCGCGGCGCACGAGCGTGATCGGATGATAAGAGCCGAGGTCGGCATCGGTGGGCATGGATTCGTCATAGCTTTCCGCCGCGTTGATCAGCCGCTGCATCTCAAGCTTTGTCAGCTCCTCCACGCGCGCGGCGAGCGACTGCTCGATGAACTGCTTGGCCTCGTTGATGCGCTGGCCGGCTTCCTTCTTGCGGTCGTTGGGCACGTTGCGCAGCTCCTGCATCAGCCCGGCGATATACCCTTTTTTGCCGAGAAATTCAATGCGCAGCTGCTCCATTTCCGCCGCCTGCGCAGCGGCAGCGGCGCGTTCCTCAAAGAGCTTTTTCAGCTCTGCCGGTGATTGAAACATATGAACCATTCCTTTCTCTGTGAAATGAAAAAACGCCCCGGCCGTCCGAAAACGGCCAGGGACGAATCAATTCCGCGGTACCACCCTGCTTCCCGGCAAAGCCGGGCGCTTGATTGCCGATAACGGCGGCCGGCCGTCGCGCCCTACTGACCGCAGCCGCGGCGTTCCGGCGCGCCGCTCCCGGAGGAACTTCCGTTTTCGTCTGCCGCGCCGCTCGCAGCCAAGGCGGCGTTCTCTGGGGACAGGGG
>JAFWCS010000119.1 GCA_017534365.1 Clostridia bacterium
GCCTGTTCATAGATGCTCTCCAGTTTGTCCCAACCGATCGATCTTCACCTTGATGGTGGCGTTGTTGTAGGTCAGCTTCACGCTGTCGCCGCTGGTCGTCATCTCAGCGCCGAGCTCTTTCAGCGCGTTGTCAATGCTGCCGAGGGTGCCGACACCGCGGGCAACCGCGCCGCCGTTGTCGCCGTCGCCGTTCTTGCCATCGACCTGATCCTTCAGCTGGATCTCGATCGTGGTCACGCCGTTGGCGGAGGTCGCCTTCGCGCTCTTGACGTCAGCAACCGTCAGCGGGTACTTGTCGGGCTGGCCGGGCAGGTCGTCTCTCTCGTGAGAGTTGTTCGCAAGCGCGTTTCTCGCTGCGGGCTCAAGAACCTTCAGGATCGCGCCGATCGCGCCGTCACCGGTCAGGCTGCCTTCCACGAGCTCCATCTTCTGGACGCACTTGGTCTGCTTGCTCTTTTTCAGCGCAGCGTTGTAATACTCAATAACTTCCTTCGCGTCGGTGGAATTCAGGCCGGCCGCCTTGGTGGTCTCTTCCGCCTTCGCAGTGGTGGTTTCACCGGCGGGCGCAGCGGTGGTCGCAGCAGCGGCCGTGGTGGTCTCACCGGCAGGTGCAGCCGTGGTCTCTTCAGCGGGGGCCGCAGTGGTCGCGGGCGCAGGAGCCGCAGTGGTCTCTTCGACGGACGCTTCCGTGGTCACTTCGGGCGCTTCGGTCTGGTTTTTCTCATCATTGCCGCCACAGGCTGCAAATGCGAACAGCATCACACCGGCAAGGATGAGCGCGAGAATTTTTTTCATATCGTTCCCTCCTGAAAATGTGTATGATTGTTTTTGGCGAACTGCACATTTCCTTGTGCAAATCGCATCATACTTACAATAAAAATACACCATTTTTGCGGGTTTGTCAAGTATGGGACGCATAAAATCTATGCCCGCAATTTTGTTTATTTTGCTGTTGCCGGCAAGGAAGCGCCCGGGGTTCAGTTTTTTATAGATTTTAAAATTTACACTTTATTTATATAAATAGAAGTGACAAACGCCGCAAAGCGTGCTATAATGAAATTTAGTTTCACAGACGGAGGGTGCGGCATGGCGCTCAAGAAATGCATTTCATGGAATGTCAATGGCATTCGCGCTTGTTTGAACAAAGGCTTCCGCGCGCAGTTTGAGGCGCTGGATGCGGATATTTTTTGCCTGCAGGAAACCAAGGTGCAGGCCGGGCAGACGGACTTTGCGCCCGCGGGCTACCACGCCTATTGGAATTATGCCGAGCGCAAGGGCTATTCGGGCACGGCGATCTTCACAAAGGAAGCGCCGCTCTCCGTTGCTTACGGCATCGGCATCCCGGAGCATGATACCGAAGGCCGCGTGATCACGCTGGAATTCCCGACCTTCTATTTTATCACCGTTTACGTGCCGAACGCGCGCGACGGCCTGGTGCGCCTGGATTACCGCATGGCGTGGGAGGATGCGTTCCTCGCTTACATCAAACGGCTGGACGCCGTCAAGCCGGTCATTTACTGCGGCGATCTGAACGTGGCGCATCAGGAGATCGACCTGAAAAACCCGAAAACGAACCATCACAACCCCGGCTTCACAGACGAGGAGCGCGGCAAATTCTCCGCCGTGCTGGACGCCGGCTTTCTTGACACCTTCCGCTGGTTTTATCCGGATCAGACCGACATTTATTCCTGGTGGTCCTATCGCTTTTCCGCCCGGGCAAAAAACGTCGGATGGAGGATCGATTATTTCGTCGCCTCCGCCCGGCTGGCGCCGCAGCTGCGGGATGCGAAGATTCACACCGAAATTTTCGGCTCCGACCACTGCCCGGTGGAGCTGACCTTTGAAACGGAGGCGACGATCGATGAATAAGGGGCTGAAAATTCTTGCCGCCGTGCTTGCGGTGCTGGCAGTCGCCGCGGGCGTCGTTTATTTTCTGACGCGGCCGGAGACCCCGAAATCCACCCTGAAGGCGCCGCGGGTCTATGACTATGCGGCCAGCGACTACACGGCGGCCGTCAAAGTGCTCGGGCAGAACGGCGAGGTCTTTCTGCCGACCGATCTGAGCGGCGTCTACTGCACCGCCGCCCCGGACGGCAGCGTCAAATTCTATGACTGCGCAAACGGCGTCATGACGCCCAGCGCTCTCGCGGTCAAAACGGTCAAAACCAAGCTCGCGGCCACTTACGAAAGCATCCCGGTCACGGTGCACTACGTGGAGCGGGACGGCCGGGTCACCGGCTTCGGCGTATTTACGAGCGACATGGACAAAAACGTGGACGCCTACGCGTTCGCGTTCGTCAAGCTCTGTAACAAGCCCGCCGGCTACGGCGCCGGCCATCTGCTGCTGGCGGACTTCAACAAAAACGATCTTTACCGGGTCAACAAGACCTATTCCGAAATCTACAATTTCAATCTTGCCAAGGGCAGCGCGTCGACCTACGTTTCCAATCACACCCGTCTGATCGATCTCAACGGCACCTTCCGGCAGGACTGGACGATGCTGACCGACCAGACCGTGCGGGATCTGGGCAAGAGCAACTATTTCCTTTCCTCTCGTTATTATTCGCACTATGAGACCGGCGTGCGCACGGACGTGATGGAGCTGAGCGGGAATTACCGCCCGAAGATCGTGGTCAAGGATTTCCTCGGCCTGTGGTTCGTCAGCGACGCAAACGGCCTGCACTATCTGCGCAAGACGGCCGACGGCTTCGCAAATGTCCTCAACGCCGGCGGCAAGGAGCAGACGCTCACCCCCTTCGAGGGCGACTGGCAGACGGACTATCTGCAGGACGGCCGCTGGCTGCTCAACAAAAAGAGCCTCCAGCTGACCGATCTGATGACCGGCGCAGTGAAGACTCTGAAGGGACCGGATTGCGCGAATGCGGCGAAGCTTTTCGTCAGCCCCGACGGTGAAAAAGCCGTGATCGCCTTTGCGGGCGTGCCGAACGAAAACGGCGCCGTCGTGCAGACGGTCGCCTACTGCCGCACGGACGGCAGCGCAGCCGTATTCTCGGAGCCACTGCTTTATGAGGAATCCGCCGATTTCCTCTGGCTTGACAACAACACCGTGATGAGCGCGCGTGCGCTCGCGGCGGACGGCAAAACGGCGGGCAGCGTCGTTTACGCCTACCCTGCCGAATAAACCGGTCAGATCGTTTCCGCGCTGAAATCCAGCGTGATCGACGGGCGCTCGAGCGTGAGCGCGTGATAGGCAACGCCCGCGCTGTCAAACATCCGCTTGGACGCGCGCGTGCCGACGGAAGCGGCGTATTTGTCGGAAAGATAGATCACCTCGCGGATCCCGCTCTGGATGATCGCCTTGGCGCATTCGTTGCAGGGAAAGAGGGCGACATAGATCCGGCAGCCCTCAAGATCGGCGCCGCCGCTGTTGAGGATCGCGTTCAGCTCCGCGTGACAAACGTAGGGATATTTCGTGTCGTAGGCGTCTTCGCTCTCGCGCGCCCAGGGAAAGCTTGCGTCGCTGCAGCCGCGCGGAAAGCCGTTGTAGCCGACGGACATGATCTGGTTGCGGCGGTTGACGATGCACGCGCCCACCTGCGTGTTGGGAGCCTTGCTGCGCTTGGCGGAAAGCAGGGCGACGCCCATGAAGTATTCGTCCCAGGAAATATAATCGGTCCTCTGATCCATCGGGAACGCTCCTTTGCTGTATGATGGCATTATTTTAGCATAGAATTTCAAAGAATACAACCGTTTTGAATAAAATCAACTGAGGTGACATGATGGGATTATTAAAAAAGATATTCGGTGATTATTCCACGAAGGAGGTCAAGCGCATCCGCCCGCTCTGCGACAAGGTGCTCGCGCTGGAGGAACCCTACTCCAAGCTGACGGACGCCGAGCTGCAGGCCAAGACGCCGGAATTCCGGGAGCGGCTGGCCAACGGCGAAACACTTGACGATCTCTTGCCCGAGGCCTTCGCCGCCTGCCGCGAGGCTTCGTGGCGCGTGCTGGGCATGAAGCACTTCCCCGTGCAGATCATCGGCGGCATCATCCTGCATTAGGGCAGGATCGCCGAGATGCGCACCGGCGAGGGCAAAACCCTGGTCGCCACCCTGCCCGCATATCTGAACGGTCTGTCGGGCGAGGGTGTTCACATCGTGACGGTCAACGACTATCTGGCCCGCCGCGACAGCGAATGGATGGGCAAGGTCTATCGCTTCATGGGGCTGACCGTCGGCCTGATCATCCACGAAAAAGAGAATGACGAGCGCAAGGAAGCCTACAATGCCGACATCACCTACGGCACCAACAACGAGATGGGCTTCGACTATCTGCGTGACAACATGGTGGTCTACAAAGAGCAGAAGGTGCAGCGCGGCCACGCCTACGCGATCGTGGACGAGGTGGACTCGATCCTGATCGATGAAGCGCGTACCCCGCTGATCATTTCCGGCCGGGGCGAAAAATCGACCGACCTTTATAAGATGGCGGACAGTTTCGCAAAGGGGCTCAAATGCATCCGCATCAAGGAAGCCGACAAAAAAGAGAATATCGAGGATCAGGTGGCGGACGACTGCGACTACGTCGTGGATGAAAAGGCCAAGACCGCAACCCTCACCAAGAGCGGCATCGCCAAGGCGGAGGCCTTCTTCAACCTGGAAAACCTCATGGACGCCGAAAACATGACCTATCAGCACCATATCAACCAGGCGATCAAGGCCAACGGCGTCATGAAGCGCGACGTGGACTACGTGGTCAAGGACAATCAGGTGCTGATCGTCGACGAATTCACCGGCCGCATCATGCTCGGCCGCCGCTACAACGAAGGCCTGCATCAGGCAATCGAAGCGAAGGAAAACGTGCAGGTCGAGCACGAAAGCAAAACGCTGGCGACCATCACCTTCCAGAACTATTTCCGTCTTTATAAAAAGCTCGCCGGTATGACCGGTACGGCTATGACCGAGAGCGACGAATTCAACCAGATCTACGGGCTGGACGTCATCGAGATCCCGACCAACAAGCCGATGATCCGCGAGGATCTGCCCGATCTGGTCTATAAGACCGAGCGCGCGAAATACACCGCCGTCATCGAGACGATCGAGGAAGCGCACGCCAAGGGCCAGCCGGTGCTGGTCGGCACGGTCTCGATCGAAAAGAGCGAGCTGCTCAGCCATCTGCTCAAACAGCGCGGCATCAAGCACGCCGTTCTGAACGCGAAGCACCATGAAAAGGAAGCTGAGATCGTTGCGCAGGCCGGCAAGGAAAACGCCGTGACGATCGCGACGAACATGGCCGGCCGCGGCACGGATATCAAGCTGGGCGGCAACGCGGAATATCTGGCCAAGGCGGAGCTGCGCCGCATGGGTCTGACCGACGAGCTGATCGCAGAGGCGACGGGCTTCGCCGAAACTGACAACGAAGACATTCTGAACGCCCGCGCGCAATATGCCGCGCTGGAAAAGAAATACGATGAAGAGATCGAGCCGGAGGCCGACCGCGTGCGCGCGGCAGGCGGCCTGTTCATCATCGGCACTGAGCGGCATGAATCCCGCCGTATCGACAACCAGCTGCGCGGCCGCTCCGGCCGACAGGGCGACCCCGGCGAGAGCCGCTTCTATCTCGCCATGACGGACGATGTCATGCGCCTCTTTGGCTCCGAGCGCATGATGAGCATGATGGACGCCCTCAAGGTCGATGAGGA
>JAFWCS010000120.1 GCA_017534365.1 Clostridia bacterium
GAGCTGCTCGGCTTCGACGGCTTCACCGCTTCGACGCTCGACGGCGTGGCAGACCGCGACTTCTGCCTGGAGCTGGCAGCAGCGCTGTCGATCCTGATGGTGCATCTCTCCCGCCTGTGCGAGGAGATCATCCTCTGGTGCTCCTGGGAATTCAAATTCGTGGAGCTGGACGACGCCTTCTCCACCGGCTCGAGCATCATGCCGCAGAAGAAGAATCCCGACATCGCCGAGCTTGTGCGCGGCAAGAGCGGGCGCGTGTTCGGCGATCTGATGGGGTTGCTGACCGCGATGAAGGGCCTTCCGCTGGCCTACAACAAGGATATGCAGGAGGATAAGGACGCGATTTTCGACGCCTTCGACACCGCGAAGATCTGCCTGAACACGCTCGTGCCGATGATCGAAACGATGAAGGCGCTGCCCGAAAACATGCGCAAGGCGGCGGCCGGCGGCTTCATCAACGCGACGGACTGCGCGGACTACCTCGTCTCCAAGGGCCTCCCCTTCCGCGACGCTTACAAGGCGACCGGCGAGCTCGTGGCGCTTTGCATCCGCACGGGGCAGACGCTCGAAACCCTGCCGCTCGCGGACTATCAGAGCGTCTGCGACAAATTCGACGCCGGCGTCTACGACGCGATCAAGCTTGAAACCTGCGTGCGCAGACGCGGGATGTGACGGCGCAGGCAGCACAGGCGCGCCCTCCCGCCCCGCATAAAAAATAGTAAGCAACGACCTCCCGCAAGCCGCCCTCGGTTCGCGGGAGGTTCATCATGCCTTCGGAGACAGCGGTGCAGGCGCGGCGGTTCGCTGGGGGAGGACACATTTACATCCCCAAGTTCACGGCGCGCTTCGCCTCCCCTGTGTAAGGGGAGGCGCCGCTGAAGGCGGCAGAGGGGTTGCGGCGGAGGGGCTGCGGCGGGGGGTGTTGTGCGGCATCCTGCCGCGATGGCGAGGATGTATCCTCGCCCTACGGTGCGGCGTCATCAAAAAGCAACGTTATTTGTTATACCTTTGTTAAATAAATAAATTTATTTATTATAATGATACTCTTTAATTATTACTTGACTTTTTATTACTAATTAGATATAATTCAATATATTGTATATTCTCCTTATGGTTTCGCATATTATTCTACCATTTGTGCTCTTTTGATCATGCCTTCCGTCTGTGCTTTTATTGCCGCGTTCGCATATTCTTTCTCCGATCTTAAGGAAATCTTAATGCGTTTCCCCATTGAATCTTAAGGCGCAGTCGTTGTATAATCATACGCGTGTGGTCCTTTGCGCATTCGACCGGATGCGAAAGCTTAAAACATAACAGGGAGTGTTGAAAAATGTTGAAATCCACGAGAAAGATCATTGCCGTTTTCTGCGCCGTTTTGCTTGCGGTGCTGATCGGCGTATCCTCCGCTTCTATCGCGTTCGCGGCGGGCACTGTCGATGAAAGCGAGGACAATAACACCTATACAACCGCAGATGCACTTACTGCCGGAACCACCATGAAAGCTAAACTAACAACTTATCAGGACGTTGACTTCTTCAAGGTCCAGCCAACGAAAAACGGCAAGTTGACCTTCACATTCGGACATTCATTTTATGATTCCACCAACGGTTGGGATTTGACCTATTACAGAAAAAACAGCGACGGTACTTATTCTTCGATTTATTCGGCAACAATCTACCGGAGTTCCGTTGAAACATACACATCCATTCCAATCAGTGTAATTGCAAACACCATATATTTAATCAAAATCGCATGCCGCAGCTCATACAGTGGCTATTATACCGGAGAACAGTATTCGGTATCGTACAGCTTCACGGCGACAGAGTATTACGAACGTGAATACAACAACACTTATACTAATGCAACGTTGATTCCTGCTTCCAAGGAGATCGAAGGAAATCTTGAAACATATAATGATGCGGATTATTATTATTGCACTCCCCAAAGCAACGGCAAATTGTATTTCACTTTCAAGCATACCTTCACCGATTCCTCCAATGGCTGGGATATTGAAATCTATATGAAAAACTCCGGCGGAAATTATTCAATCGTTTTATCAGAAACTGTTTATAGAAGCAGTAGCGAAACACTTTCTTTTTTGCCGATCGGCGCTAAAGCCAACACGACATACTGCATCAAAGTTTCTTGCAGATCATCTTACTCCGGTTACTACACCTCAGCGCAGTATTTCGTTTCTTATTCATTGGAAGCGACGGAATACTTTGAACGTGAATTCAACGATTCCTATGAAACGGCCAACGCTCTGCTTTCCGGCATCGCGTATGGCGGCGTCATGATCGGAATGGATACGGATTTTTATTCATTCGTTTCCGCTAAAGCAGGAAAACTGTCTCTGGATTTTATGCATTCATACATCGATGACAGCAGTCGTGGTTGGGATGTTTTCCTCTATTATAAAAACAGCGGTGGCGGATATTCAGAAATCAGCAAAAAGACTGTATACTTAAACAGCAGTGAAACTGTTTCCATTCCATTCGATGCCGTTTCCGGCACGACTTATTGCGTCAAAGTTATGGTGCGCAGCGATTATTCCGGTTACAGAACGAATCGACTCTATTCCATCAAATGCACCTATTCAAGTTCAGTTAGCTCTTACACCGTCACCTACAATGCCAACGGCGGTTCCGTTTCGCCGACCAGCGCCACCGTCACCGCCGGCAGCAGCACCACCCTGCCCACGCCGACCAAGTCCTACAAGATCACCTACAATGCCAACAACGGCAGCGGCGCGCCGTCCGCGCAGACGGTCAACCTGACCTGCAAGGGCTGGGCAACCAGCAGCGGCGCCACGAGCGCGAGCTATAACTGCGGCGCGAGCTACAAGCCGACGGCCAGCACGACCCTCTACGCCGTCTGGACCAGCCCCGTTTCCGCAACGCTCAGCAGCACAAAGCCCACCCGCAGCGGCTACACCTTCCTCGGCTGGTCCACGAGCAGCAGCGCCACGAGCGCGACCTACAGCGCCGGCGGCAGCATCAGCCTGAGCGCCAACGCCACGCTCTATGCCGTGTGGAAGCAGAATTCTTCAAGCTCTTACACCGTCACCTATAACCCGAACGGCGGTTCCGTTTCGCCGACCAGTGCCACTGTCACCGCCGGCAGCAGCACCACCCTGCCCACGCCGACAAAATCCTACAAGATCACCTACAATGCCAACAACGGCAGCGGAGCACCGTCCGCGCAGACGGTCAACCTGACCTGCAAGGGCTGGGCGACTTCCAGCACGGCGACAAGCGCCAACTACAGCTGCGGCGCGAGCTACAAGCCGACGGCCAGCACAACCCTCTACGCCGTCTGGACAAGTCCTGTTTCCGCGACGCTCAGCAGCACCAAGCCCGCCCGCAGCGGCTACACCTTCCTCGGCTGGTCCACAAGCAGCTCCGCTACGAGCGCGACCTACAGCGCCGGCGGCAATATCAGCCTGACCGGCAACGCCACGCTCTATGCTGTGTGGTCTTCCAACACGCCGACGCCGACGAATGCAGGGATCCAGATCAGAAACTACACGCCGCACAGAGAAGAAGCCTATCGCACAACGATTACACTCACCGCCGAAACCTCAATGCTCCTGCGGAAGCAACCGTCCACTGGTATCTGGACGGCCGTGATGTATACATCGGCAATCAGTATACCGTTTCACAGGCGACGGATTATTACAGCATCCAAGCAAAACTAATCGGAACAAACGGCGATGTGCTCGCGGAATCCGGCGTTGAAAACGTGTCGATCAAAAACGGCTTCTTTGCCCGACTGATCGCGTTCTTCCGCATCTTGTTCGGGCACCTGCCCGTGATCGTGCAGTCAACCAGGGATGTCCTGTAACACACAGCCACACACAATGAAACCCGTCGAAGGCGCTTGCCTCCGGCGGGTTTTGCTTGACATTTTTCCGGTTTGCGGGTATGATGAATTCAGAATAAACAGGGCAGCTTTCGGCGGCGCGGCAAGCGTGCGGCGCAGGAAAGCAGGCCGGAAAGAGAGGATATTCTGATGAAAACACTGGTCCCGATCCTTGCTGCGCTCTGCGCCGTGCTGGCCGCCGCGATCTTCGTGACAGTCGTGCTCCGCAGCCGCAGCTCTCCGACGCCGGAGGAAACGGCCGCCGCTGCCGCATCCTCTGTTTCCATGCAGGAGCGCACGTTGCCTTCTGACCGGCCGGCCAGAACGGCCGCGCCGCAGGCAACGGAAACCTCCGCCGCGACGACCGAAGCGGCGACGACCGCCGCCGACCCGTCGGCATGGCAGGCCGCCTACCGCGCCTATCTGTCCTCCTATGAAAGTGAGGATTGGATCGAGCCGAAATTCACGCTCATTTATCTGGACGCCGACGACGTGCCGGAGCTTGCGGTCTGTGACGGCAATTATCACGCCGCACAGTGGAACATCCGGACCTATCGCGACGGCCTGCAGGAGATCGGCAGCTTCGGCGGCTGGGGCAACTTCTTCTATTATGAACGGGCGGCAACCATCTATTCCAGCTACGGCAACCACGGCGCATGGACGGCCAATGTCTTCCGCGTTGAAAACGGCGCGGCCGTTTCCGTCTGGGAAGGGCGCGGCGATCTGGACGAAGCGGGCAACGAGATTTTCTTCGATGCGAACGGCAATCCGATCACAGAAGCGGAATACAACGCGCAGATGGACACCGTCCTGCCCGCCGGTGCGCAGGAAAAGCAGCTCTCCTATGATGAGGACGGCTGGGAGATCACCGACACAAATATTGAAACCTACGTCAGATAAACGCGCAGAACCGCCCGCAGACCGATCGGCCCGCGAGCGGTTTTTCACATGATCCGGTTGCGGGATTCAGAACGCTGCTCCCGTCAACCCATCCTAACACCTAATACCTAACGCCTAATACCTAGCATCATACCCACCACATGGCGCCGGTGGGCTCGGTGACCAGGACCTCCTTGAGGAAGTTGACCGCCTTGGTCAGACCCTCGTTCTGGCTCATGAGCGAATCCTCGTGCTCGATGCTCAGCGCGTAATCATAGCCGACCATGCGCAGGTTGGAGATCATATCCTTCCAATAGGCGTAATCGTTGCCGTAGCCGACGGAGCGGAAGATCCACGAGCGATGGATCTCATCGCCGTAGGGCTTCGTATCCAGCACGCCGTTGACAGCCGTGTTGTAAGAATCGATCTTCGTATCCTTCGCGTGGAAGTGGAAGATCGCGTCGCCCATGGCGCGGATGCAGGCCACGGGATCCATCCCCTGCCAGATCAGGTGGCTGGGATCGAAATTCGCGCCGATCTCCGGGCCGACCGCCTCACGCAGGCGCAGCAGGGATTCCGTATTGTAAACACAAAAGCCGGGATGCAGCTCGAGCGCGATCTTATTGACGCCATGCGCCTTTGCAAACGCGACAAGGTCTTTCCAATAGGGGATCAGCACCTGATTCCACTGCCAGTCGAGGATCTCGCCGAAATCGTTCGGCCAGGGGCAGACCACCCAGTTGGGATATTTCGCGCTCTCGCAGTCGCCCGGGCAGCCGGAGAGGTGTTGATCTGGTGCAGACCGAGCGCTTCGGCCAGCAGAATGGTGTCGCGGATCGTTTTGTCAAACGCCGCGGCGATCTCTTTGTTGGGATGCACGGGGTTGCCGTGGCAGGAAAGGGCACTGATCTCCATGCCGTATTTGGCAATGAGCGCCTTGAATTCCGCAAGCTTCGCGGGGTCGTTCAGCAGCGTTTCCGGATCCGCATGGGCGTTGCCGGGGTAGCCGCCGCAGCCGATCTCGACCATTTCAATGCCGAGGGACTGGAAATACTGCAGCGCCTTCTCCAGCGACAGATTGGAGAGCAGGGTCGTGAATACACCGAGTTTCATATCGTCTTCCTCGCTTTATTTCAGTTTTGATTTGATATAGGCCAGGCTGCGGGTGATATCCTCGAAGCCGGTCGGCACGGGATCGTCGTTCTCCACGATCAGCCATTCCATGCCCATCGCCTGCGCCGCGTCGAGCACAGCGTCCAGATCGCATTCGCCCTCGCCGAGCGCCTTCGGATGCCCGCCGACGCCGTCCTTGACATGCAGATGCACGATGTTGTCCGCATGGGAGCGCAGGAACGACGCATTGTCCACGCCCGCGTGGAAGCTCCAGTAGGTGTCAATCTCAAGCGAGCAGAACGAACCGATCACGTCGATCGGCAGGCGACCGTCCGGCAGCGGGATGAATTCTTCGCTGTGATTGTGATAATAGATCGGCATGCCGCTGATGCGCTGCGCATCGCCGAGGACCTTGCCGGTCTCTTCGCATTCTTCGAGGGTGCTGTGCGGCGCGCCGCCGACGCCCACGCAGGGCACGCCGAGCGTGCGCTGAAACGCCAGCGTTTCTTCCAGTTTGTCCGGCTTGAAATCATCCAGCCCGATGTGGCCGCCGACGGCGACCAGGCCGAGGTCGTCGAGCGCTTTGCGGATCTCCGCGGCGTCTGCGCCGTAGTAACCCGCAAATTCCACACCGTCATAGCCGATCCGCTTGATCTCGGCCAGCGCCGCGATCAGGGACGCGGGGTCGCTGATATGATCCCGCACGGAATAGACCTGCACTGCGATCTTCATGCTCATGCCTCCTCGTTCAGATAAACCGGCTTGCCGGTCTCGGCGGACTGATAAATCGCCTCCAGGATCTGGGTCACGACCATCGCCTGCTCGGGCTTGGTGACGACCTCGCCGCCGTGCAGGATCGCATTGTAGAAGCAATGGCATTCCAGCACCTCGGGCTTGTCGCTCGCGCCCTCATAGAAGGCGACGCCGCCGGCGTCGAAGCTCGGGTTTTCGATGACCTGCCGGCCGTTTTTGACGAAGTTGATCCGCAGGCCGTCAAACATATCCGCGCCGCCCTTGTCGCCGCAGACGACCGTCATCGCCTCGTGCGGATCGGCGATATTCAGCGCCCAGGAGGACTCCACGCTGACCGTGGCGCCGTTTTCCATCACAACGAAGCCGAAGGCGGAATCCTCGACGGTGAACTTCTCGGGATCCCAGTCGCCCCAGGCATTCGCGGCACTCTTCTGATCGCCGAGCTTTTTATATTTGGTGCCGACGACCATCTTCGGCTTGTAATTGTTCATCATCCAGAGCGTCAGGTCGAGGGAATGCGTGCCGATATCGATCAGCGGACCGCCGCCCTGCTCGAATTCGTTCAGGAACACGCCCCAGGTGGGCACGGCACGGCGGCGCAGCGCGACCGCGCGGGCATAATAGATTTCGCCCAACTCGCCGTTTTCGCAGCAGCGCTTGAGATACATCGAATCGCCGCGCCAGCGGGACTGATAACCGATGGTGAGGATCTTGCCCGTGCGCACGCTCGCTTCATACATCGCCTTCGCCTCGGCGTAGGTCTTGGCCATCGGCTTTTCGCAGATGACGTGCTTGCCCGCCTCCATGGCGTCGATGCTGATGAAGCTGTGCGAGCGGTTCGGCTTGCAGACGTGCACCGCAACGATGCTTTCATCCTTGAGCAGTTCTTTATAATCCGTGTATACCTTGGCGTCGGGCGTGCCGAATTTTTTCGCCGCCTCGACAGCGCGCTCCTCGATCAGATCGCAGAATGCGACCATTTCCACTTCCTTCACGGTTTTGATCGAGGGCATGTGCTTGCCGTTGGCAATGCCGCCACAGCCGATGATGCCGACTTTGATTTTTTCCATCGGTTCCACTCCTTTTTTTCGGCGGCAAAACGCCGCCCATATTATAATTAATTATAAACCATTTAAAAGGCAATGCAATCCCGTTCTTGCGCTTTCGGCGTAAAAAATCCGCGCGGGTTTTTGGTGATAATCCACAAATCGCCGCGCAACGCTTGACCCGACCGCGGGGAATTGCTATACTGGATTATCAAAAGAACAAAAATGAAAGGAGCATCCGGGCTTGAAGCTGAAAAAGCTGCAAAAGAAGCTGCGCGCCGCTTACGGCGGCAGATTTGCCGTCACGCAGGCGGACGGCGTGCGCACTGTCACGGGCGAAAGCGCGGACTGGGCGGAGATCGTTGCGGCCTGTGCAATGGCGGCGGACCGCAAACACGGCCTGCACGTGGTCAACGACGTGCGTTTCACGGACGCCGGGATCCCGCCGATGCGTCTGCCTGCGCTGCGGGACCGGGCGCTGGACGGGCAGGCTCCGGACGTGCTGATCATCGGCGGCGGCATTTCGGGCGCGAGCATTGCGCGGGAGCTGACGCGGCGGCAGCTGGACGTCCTGCTGGTCGAGAAGGAAAGCGACCTTGCCATGCAGGCCTCCGGCCGCAACGACGGCGAGGTCCATCCCGGCATCGACCTTGGCCGCGGTTCGCTCAAGCATCATTATATCATCCGCGGCAACCGGATGTTTGACCGCGTCTGCGGCGAGCTGGAGGTTCCCTTCAAGCGCTGCGGGCAATACGTCTGTTTTGAGCAGGCGGCGCTCAAGCCCGTCATCCGCGCTTACGTCTGGAAACGAAAATATATCGACGGCATCGACGATTCTGTGATCATTTCCGGCAGCGAGCTGCTGCGCCGGGAACCGAATTTCAGCAAGTCTTTCAAATTTGCGATCTATAATCCGATGGCGGGGTGCGTGTGCCCCTACGGCCTGACGATCGCCTACGGAGAAAACGCCGTGCAGAACGGCGCGCGGATCTCGCTGAACACCGCAGTCACCGGCATGACGGTCGAAAACGGCCGCATCACGGCGGTCGAGACCACGCGCGGCACGCTGCGCCCGAAGGTCGTCATCAACGCGGCCGGCGTCTTCGCCGAGGAGGTCGCGCGCATGGCGCAGGACCGTTTCTATTCGATCCATCCGCGCCGCGGCACGAATTCCATTCTGGACAAAAAAGCCGGCGGGCTGCTCTCCTCCATCGCCTCCATCAAAAAGCTGGAGGCCAACAGCGGCCACACCAAGGGCGGCGGGCTGCTGAACACCGTCCACGGCAACATTCTGGCCGGGCCGGATGCCGTGGAGACCTGGGAAAAAGAAAACTACGCGACCGACCGCGCGAGCATTGAAACGGTGTTCACCAAGCAGAAGGGCACCGCGCCGGCGCTCAGCGAGCGGGATATCATCACCTATTTCACCGGCGTGCGGGCGGCGAATTTCGAAGAGGATTTTGTGATCGAGCCCGGGCGCAAAACAAAGAATCTGATCCACTGCGCCTGCATCCAGTCCCCCGGTCTGACCACCGCGCCGGCCGTGGCGGAGGACGTGGCGGCCATGGCCGTGCAGATGCTCGGGGGCGACGACGCGGTCAAGCCGAATCCGGCCTTCGATCCGCACCGCAAGGGCGTTCCCGCCCTGCGCACCATGCCGCCGGAGGAACGCGCGGCCTATATTGAAAGCAATCCGGATTACGGCGAGATCGTCTGCCGCTGCGAAGAGATCTCCAAAGGCGAGATCCTCGATGCGCTGAACGCGCCGCTGTGCGTGCCGACCCTCGACGGCGTCAAACGCCGCGTGCGCCCCGGCATGGGGCGCTGCCAGGGCGGCTTCTGCGCCCCGCTGGTGATGCAGATCATCGCGGCGCATCAGGGGATCCAGCTTTCGGACGTGACAAAGAAGGGCGGCGGCTCCGTGCTGACCTACGGCAAAACGAAGGGAGGCGGCAGTGATGCGTGAACGCTATGACGTGATCGTGATCGGCGGCGGGCCCGCAGGGCTTGCGGCGGCGATCGCGGCAAACGGCGCAGGCGCGCAGGTGCTCCTGATCGAGCGCGAGGCGCGGCTGGGCGGCATCCTCAAGCAATGCATCCACGACGGCTTCGGTCTGGTGCGCTTCCATCAGAAGCTTTCCGGCCCGGAATATGCCGAGATCTTCATCGAGCAGTTCCGCGCGGCAGGCATCGACGCCATGACGCTGACCTTCGTCACCGCGATCGAAAAGCTGCCGGGCGGCGGATTCCGTCTGACGGCGGTCAGCCGCGACGGCGTTGCCTTCGTTGAAAGCAAAACGCTGATCCTCGCCACCGGCTGCCGGGAACGCACGGCAAAGCAGGTGTCGATCCACGGCACGCGCCCCGCGGGCGTTTACACCGCAGGCACGGCCCAGCATCTGACGAATCTGCGCGGCGTGCTGCCGACGAAAAAATGCGTGATCCTCGGCTCGGGTGATATCGGGCTGATCATGGCGCGGCGCCTGACGCTCGAGGGCGCTGAAGTGCTCGGCGTCTATGAGGCGAAGCCGACCCCCTCGGGCCTGACGCGCAACCTGCATCAGTGCCTGCATGATTTTGAGATTCCGCTCTATCTTTCTCATACCGTGACGCGCGTGTTCGGCGATGAACGCCTGACCGCCGTCGAAATCTCGCAGGTCGACGACGCCATGCGGCCGATTCCCGGCACGGAATCCGTCGTCGAATGCGACGGACTGATCCTGTCCGTCGGCCTGATCCCGGAAAACGAGCTGGCCGAATCCCTGGGCATCGCGCTCGATCCGCGCACGAAGGGCCCGGTCTGCGACGGCAGTCTGATGACGAGCTGCCCGGGCGTCTTCTCCTGCGGCAATGCGCTGCA
>JAFWCS010000121.1 GCA_017534365.1 Clostridia bacterium
GACCCTGTTTTATCCGAAAGATCAGGCGGAATGCCGCCGCAAGCTTTCCCTTCCTTTGGATCAATTCATTGTCGGCTTCGTCGGCAATTTTATCGAAAGAAAAGGCGACAAACGTGTGCTTGCGGCAGTCAACGGGATCGAAGACGTCTATGCTGCGTTTGCCGGCAAGGGCGATGAACCGCCTGCCGGTCCGCGCGTTGTGTTTTGCCAGCCGCTGGAGCATGAGGCGGTGAGCGATTTTTTGAATGCGATCGATGTTTTTTGTTTGCCGACTCTGAGCGAAGGCTCCTGCAACGCGATCGTGGAGGCGATGTCTTGCGGAAAACCGATCATTTCTTCCGATCTTCCGTTCAATGACGACGCGCTGGATGAAACCAATTCGATCCGGATCGATCCGAATTCCGTGCCCATGATCCGCGAAGCGATCCGGTCGCTGAAGGAGTCGCCTGAAAAATGCCGGCTTTTATCCGAGCGTTCGTTGGAGAAATCGAAAGACTTTGAAATCGGGCGGCGGGCCGGCCGCATTCTGACCTTCATTCAGACCTGCTCTGAACAGTATCGGAAGGAGCGTCTTCATTCATGATCAGACTCATGCAGGCCGCTTTGTTTTTGATCAAGGGCTTGTGCCTCAAGCTCTTTTCGCGCAAATCCGTTTTGATCGACGGCGTCGGACGCATTTCAATGAAAGCGGAATTTCTGACGAGGAACGGCGGCATGATCGAGGTCGGAAAAAACGTGCGGGTTTGCGAAGGCGCCAGCATTTCCGCCGACGGGGGCAGGATAACGCTTGGCGAAAAAGTCTTTCTAAACCGGGGCGTGATCCTGCGATGCCACGGCAGGATCGAGATCGGCGAGGGAACGCTGGTTGCGCCGAACGTGTCGCTGTTCGATCATAATCATCGTTTTGACACCGGCGGCGTATGCGATGGCTATTCCGTCGGCAGCATAAAGATCGGCAAAAAATGCTGGATCGGCGCAAACGCAACGATCCTGAAGAATACGCAGATCGGCGACGGCTGCGTGATCGGTGCCGGCTGCGTTGTTTCCGGCGTTATTCCCGCGCATTCCCTTGTGACAAGCAACCGGGACTTGCTCGTTCGTCCGATTGAGCCCCGCGATCCATGATTATTTCTGCGCGTGTCTGACGGAATTGTGACGTTCCCTTCATTACGCGCACTACGCTACAGGAGAAACGCCATAAAAAACGGCAACAACGTCTTATCTGGAACAGCAGCGTTATATTAAGCAAGAGGAGTTTTTATGCAGGCAAAGTTGTTCGGCTCAGGCGTCAACGGTTTGTTCGGCGCGAATAAAAGGCCCTGGTTCGGGGCTGAAATACCTGCCGGCGCGCAGCATCGCAGCCTGTTTTCCACACGGGTGATGGCTGCGTTTGTTCTGCTTTCCCTTCTGATCGTCGGCAGGCTCTTCAACGACGTCTTTTGCTATTTGTTCCTGCTGGCCGGCGTTGCGTTGTTTGTTCTGCTTCCCATCCATGAATGCATCGAGATCATGGTTTATATCCTGCCCTTCGCGCCGATCCTGAGGCTCGACCTGGAAAGCCTGAGCTTTGCCACCTATCTATATTTCGGTCTGCTGCTGCGCATGATCGTTTTCGACAGCCGGTTTGACCGCGTCAGCTTCACGGTGTTTGCTGCGTTCGGTGCGTTTGCGCTTATTATTTCCGGCTTCGGCCAGATCACGAGCGTGATCACGCTCGTGTCCGGCATGCTGCTGCTGAAAAAAATCGACAATTACGATATCAACGCCGAGGCGACGGTCGTTGCGTTTTCCGCCGGCATGTGTCTCTCTTCGGTGGTGGCGCTGTTTAAAGACTCCCTGCCTTTGATCAACAAACTTATTAATGTGGCAATGATGAAGGTGGATGAAGGCGATTATGCAAACCGTTTTGCCGGTGTGTGGGGAAATCCCAATTATTTCACGGTGGACATCATCTTTTTGCTCGCCTGTCTGGTCGTGATCCTGCTCAGCAAAAAAACACGCCCGATCTATCTGATCCTGTTCGGCGCGATGACCGTGTTCGGGCTCATGTCCATCAGCAAGTCTTTCCTGATCAGTTATGCGCTGCTGCTGTTTCTCTGGTTTGTTTTTGCCGTTCAGAAAGGCGGCATCGCGAATGCCTCTAAATTCCTGCTGTTTGGCGTGATCCTTTTCGGCATTATTTATATTTTTGCGTTTGAAAGCATCAACCTGTTTCTGGTCCGATTTGCCCAGGATGAAAGCAATGCGACGCTTGACAGCGTTTCGACGGGGCGCTACAGCATCTGGGTGAGGTACATCAACGAAGTGGTCCAGAACCCGCGGGTGTTCCTGATCGGCAACGGCCTGAACAGTTGGGCGGACGTCGGCAAAGGCTCGCACAACACGTTTCTTGAAGCGCTGTACTATCTGGGCATCTTCGGCATTTTTCTGTTCATTTACGGCATCAAAAAAGCATTTGAAGGCCTTCGCTGGAGCGCGGTCCTGTTCATCCCTGTTGCGATCCTGCTGCTGCGCATGCTCGCGATCGCGCTGCTGACCCATGACAATCTATGGATCTATTTTATGCTTCTCAAGGTGCTGTCGTTTTCGTTGAAACCGGAAAGCCCTGCGGCGAGATTGGAGGAATCAGTCCAAAGAGACTGGTTTTTCGGCAGAGCTCACGGCAGGAAAATGCAATGGGATTGAGTTTCAGCAGATACAGCATGGCGAAAGCTGAACAAAGGTTTCGTCAGTTGCCCGGGATGCGTTCCCGGGCAAACGTATTTCGGCGTGTTCTTTAAGTATAAAGAATAAAGATGATC
>JAFWCS010000122.1 GCA_017534365.1 Clostridia bacterium
AACGTCTGAGCTTGGAAAGCATGCGTTCGATTTGTTTCTCAGTCAGCATCTAAGTTCTCCTTCTCCGGTTCCAGATGATTCAGGGGGCACACGCGCATGCAGATGCCGCAGACCGCGCCGCGCCCGATTTTCTGAAACTGTTTTTTCATATAATTGCTGCATGCGGCGGGATCGAAGATCTCGCTGCGGTCCGTCCCCTCCGTCCAGTCGCCGCCCTTGATCGCGCCGGCGGGGCAGGCGGCGACGCAGCGGTCGCAGCCGTCGCACAGCGGCGGGCAGAGCGTTTCCGGCGGGGTAAAGGGGCAATCCGTGAACAGGGTGCCCAGCCGCACCAGACTGCCGAATTCCCGGTGCAGAAACAGGGAATTGCGCCCGATCGCACCCAGGCCGGCCAGCCGCGCCGCCTGTTTGTGGGAATACCGTCCTTTGTAGTTCCAGCCGTCCGCGTTGATGCTCTGCGAGGCGGCAACGGTCAGATAGCGCCAGCCGCGCGCCTGCAGAAAGAGCCCGGCCTGCAGCAGCAGCCGGTCGATCAGCGCATTCACCGCGCGGTAATGGCTGAAATAGGTGTGGGTCGGCGCGTCGCCGATCTCCCCGACGATCGCCTCCGACAGGCGCACGACGACGCTCACGCCATAAGGCAGGGCCTCTCCCGGCGCGGCAAAAAAGCCGACGTCGGAGGCGCCCTGTGCAAGCAGATAGGCGCGCAATTCCTCCTGCACGCTCATGACGCCTGCACTTCGAAGCAGAGCCAGCCGCCGCTTTCACGCCGGTTGACCACGGTCAGACCGTTGGCCGCGAACGCCGCGAGCACATCATCCTCCCGCGGGAGGATGATGCCGGAGGTCAGCAGCACGCCGCCGGGGGCAAGATAGTCCTTGACGTTTTCACACAGCCGGATGATGATATCCGCCACGATGTTTGCGGCGATGATGTCATACCGCCCGGTCACGCGGTCGGTCAGCGAGCCTTGCAGCACGGTATAGCGCGGCGCGGTGAAGCCGTTGGTCTCGCCGTTTTCGCGGGCAGTCTTGACCGCCAGCGCGTCGATATCCACCGCCACGGCGCTGTCTGCGCCGAGCAGCAGGCCCGCGACGGAAAGGATGCCGCTGCCGCAGCCGATATCCAGCATCGTTTTGCCCGGCGCGGCGTAGGTTTCCAGCGCTTCCAGGCACAGGCGCGTGGTGTCATGCGTGCCGGAGCCGAAGGCCAGGCCCGGCTCCAGATGCAGCACGGCGCGCCCGTCCGCTTCATAGTCCTGCTCCCACAGCGGGCGGATCAGCAGCCGCTCGCCCACGGGGATCGGCTTGAAATACTGCTTCCAGTTATTTTCCCAGTCTTCATTTTTGCAGGCGGTGCGGTCGATCTCATGCGGGATGCCACAGGCCGTCAGCCGCTCCGTAAGATAGGAAACAGCCTCCGCCGGGTTTTCTTCGGGAGAAATGTAAATGTGGACGACGCCCTTTGTGCGGTCCTTTGCGAGCAGTGCTTCATCGATCAGATCGATATGGGCGATCTCCCACGCCTCCTGCTCCAGATCGCGGTAATCCTCAATATAGATGCCGTAGGGCACCACCATCGAGGTTATGTCGCCCGCCCTGTCAACCTCTCCGGCGGGTACGGTTATTCTGATTTCGGTCCAGTCAGTCATAAGCGCCTCCGGATCAGTTGTCATCGACGGTAAGGTCAACGTCGCCGTCATTTGAGCGGCCGTGATTGTAGAGCTGCCTGCCATCGAGCATTTTCATTTTTTCAGTGAATTCTCCCGGCTCGGTTCTGAATACGGCCGTTCTGAATTCATAGAGCTTCGCGTCAAAATCGTCGAGCATACTCAGCGCCTGCGCCTCGATGGTCATCGGGTATTTCGCCGCTCCGTATTCGGG
>JAFWCS010000123.1 GCA_017534365.1 Clostridia bacterium
AGGCAGGGATCTTCGTGGATCGACTTGACCAGGACCGCGCCCTTCTTGAGGTGTTCACGGAATTGCGGCGGAATCGCCATCCTGTTCACTTGATCGAAACACCGGGTTTCTTTGCAGATTTCCAGCACAGCGTCCGCCTCCTTCCATGCTGCTCTCGGAATGGTTCGGATGTGGTTCTGCTAAACAAAACTCCACAGAACTCAACATCCGTCCCCATCATTATAATGGATGATTCCCAAAAAAGCAAGTCCTTTTTTGTCAAATTTTCGAATTTTTAATATCCGCAAAGGCCGCAAACAGCAAACCGGCCGGCGGGATCATCGGGATCTCACCGGCCGGATCAAACACAGGTTGTGGCAGCCGCCGGAATGCGGCACAAGATATGGCGCATCCGCTGATTTCCATGCAAACGCGCCGACGGGCAGCCGTGAAGCGGCGCAAGACAAATTTTGTTGGCTTGCACAAATCGCGTGGAAACATTTCTTAGAATTTGTATAGCTCATGCGGTCAGAATCAGCATATCCTCCGGCGAAATCCCCGGCTGCAGCGCGCAGTTGAGCGCCAGCGCAGTCAGCTTTGACGCGCGCTCGATCAGCAGATCGATCTCCCGCGGCGTCACCATCATGGCCTGCGCCGCGCCGTCGGGCCGCCCCTGCGCCAGCAGGGCGGCGGCGTCCACGACCGTCGGCACCCCGACCGCAATCACCGGCACGCCGACTGTCGCCGCGCTGATCTCCCGGCGGGCGTTTCCGACCCCGGAGCCGGGCACGATCCCCGAATCGCACAGCTGCACGGTGCTGCCGAGCCGTTCGACGCTGCGGGCGGCCAGCGCGTCCAGCGCGACCACTGCCGCCGGATGCAGCATCTGCACCGCGCCGCGGATCCATTCGCTCGCCTCTGCGCCGGTCTCCCCCAGCACGCCGGTCGCCAGCACGCTCACCGGGCGCAGGGCCTGCAGCCCGGTCTGGGCGAGCAGCTCTCCGGTGATGTGGCGCGTGGCAAACATCATGGCCGCGCAGCGCGGTCCGAACGCATCCGGCGTGATGCGCGGATTGCCGAGCCCGGCCACAAGAACCTCCCCTGCTTCCGGCAGCATCCGCAGCAGCTCGTCGCGCAGCGTGGGGAAGCTGCCGTCGATATACTGCGCATGCGTGGCGAAGGGCGCGACCTCCACCGTCACATAGCGCCCGACCGGTTTGCCCGCCGCCGCGGCGCCCTGCGCGTCCAGCACCGTGATCCGGGTCACCTTCGCCTGCGGCGCTTCTTCCGTCTCGATCCGCAGTCCCGGCGTCTCCGGCGCAAGCGTTTCACAGCTTTCCAGCGCCAAATCCGTGCGAATTGTCATAAAAATCCCGTTCCCCTCTTGATTTTTTTCCGCTTTGCGTGTATAATCATCGCGCACACGGCCGTTTTTGGCGGCATTTTTCGTGCGCAGCGTATATTTTTTTAAAAAATTCCTTGCATTTAACGAAAAAGTGTGTTAAGATAATTTCCTGTATGAAGAAGGAGGTGTCGAGATGCCCAATATTAAATCGGCGAAAAAAAGAGTGATCGTCAACAAGACCAGAGCCGCCAGAAACAAATCCCGCAACACTGCGCTCAAAACTGCGATCAAAAAGGCGAACGCCGCTGCGAACGCGCAGTCTCCCGAGACGGAAGCGCTTGTCAGAGCTGCGATCAAAAAAGTCGATCAGGCTGCTGCGAAGGGTTTGATCCACAAGAACAATGCCGCGCACAAAAAGTCCGCGCTCGCGCAGCTTGTGAAATAAGACTGCCAATCAAAAGACTGCGAACATAAATTTTATGGCCGCAGTCTTTTAAATTTTATTGACATTTTCATTGCAGTCCGTTATAATGAAAACATAAAAATGGAAATCGGAGGATTATATCATGGAACTGTTTAAAAAGATCATGAAGATCACCGCCATCGTTATCGCTGTTGCGGCTGCGATTGCCGGCATTTATTTCGCCGTCAAAAAGCTGCTTGAGAAGAAGAACGCCAAGGCAGATCTTGAAGAGAACTACGTTTCCTGCTCCTGCATGGAGCCGGCGGAGCCCGCCGCAGCTCCCGCGCAATAAAATCAGACCCCGATCAGCCGGGCGTGTTTTCACGCCCGGCTGTTCTTTTTTCATTTTTCCTTTGGCTTTGTGAGAAACGCCGCAGCCGGGCCGCGGAGCACGGCCGCCAGCGCCCCGCCGACCAAAAACGCTTTCAGCAGTTCCGGCATGCGTCTCCCTCCGATCTGCGCGGATCTTCTCCGTTTGTCTGCAGGTATTTTTGACAAAAAGCCGGGAAATATGCGTGATTTTTGAAAATTGCCTATTGACAAATGCGCTGCAAGCACATAATATTGTTGTAGACCCTGATGCGCGTGAATGTCACGCATCAGCAAACGGGGGATCATATTTTCAAAAAACGAGAGGAGCACGATTTCTTATGGTATTCGAAAAACTGAAAAAGATTATCAGCGAGCAGCTGGAGATTGATCAGAGCATCATCACGGAGAACGCTTCCATTATCGGCGATCTCGGCGCTGACAGCCTCGACCTGATCGACCTGGCCATGTCCATCGAGGATGAGTATGAAATCGAAATGGGCGACGATGCGCTTGAGCAGATCAAGACCGTCGGCGACCTTGTGGACTACATTGAGGATAAAATCTGATTTTCAAGGCATCCCGGCACCGGCTCGGGATGCTTTTTTCAATCGGCGAAGCCGAAAGGAGAACCGTCCATGATTTTGAAAAACGCCGTGCTCTGCAATACGGAGTTTCAGTGGCAGCAAACCGATCTGACTGTTGAAAACGGCCGGATCACCGCAGTCGGCCCTGCGCACGAACCCGGCGAGGATTTCAGCGGCTGCAGCATTCTGCCGGGCATGATCGACCTGCACATTCACGGCTGCGCCGGCGCGGACGTTTCCTGCGGCGATCCGCAGGCCGTGGAAGCCGTCAGCCGCCGTCTGGCCGCCTGCGGCGTGACCTCCTTCTGCCCGACGACGATGACCCTGCCGGAGGAAACGCTCGCGCGCAGCCTGCGCAGCGTTGCCGCCGTCATGGGGAAGGAACCCGGCGCCTATATCCACGGCGTCTATCTCGAAGGGCCGTTTCTGTCGCCGGAAAAGAAGGGCGCACAGGCGGCGGAGCATCTGCAATTGCCAAACGCGGCGCTGATCCGCCGGCTGCAGGCGCTCTGCCCGGTCCGCATGGTCGCGCTCGCGCCAGAGCTGCCGGGGTCAACGGCCTTCCTGCAGGAGATCGCCGGAGAACTGCCGGTCTCCATCGCCCATACCGCCGCCGACGGCGCCTGCGTACGCCGGGCCATTGACGCCGGCGCGCGCCATGCGACGCATCTGTTCAACGCCATGACCGGGCTCAGCACGCGGGAGCCCGGCGCGGTCGGCGCAATTCTGGACAGCGGCGTCACGGCCGAGCTGATCTGCGACGGGATCCATATCTGCGACACGACGCTGCGCCTGGCCTTTCGCCTGCTGGGAGAGGATCGCGCAGTGGTCATCAGCGACGCCATGATGGCGGCCGGGCTGCCGGACGGCGTCTACAGCCTCGGCGGGCAGACGGTCTATACCCGGGACGGCGCGGCGCGGCTCGCCGACGGCACGCTTGCGGGCAGCGTCAGCGATCTATTCAACGAATTCCGTCATCTTTGCGCGATCGGCATCCCGCCCCTGCAGGCCATCCGCGCCTGCTCGATCAATCCGGCGCGCGTCATCGGCGCAGACAGCGAAACCGGCAGCCTCGCGCCCGGCAAATCGGCGGATCTGCTGGTGCTCAGCGAAGACCTGCAGACGATCCGGGCCGTCTACGTGCGCGGGCAGCGTATTATATAATTGCTTATTATAATATCTTGAATGGATTCTTGCAGAATCAATTATTAAACACGCGCGCGGGCGCCTGCGTTTTATACAGTCCCTATGCGTAAAGGAAACCGCTTTACACGAATTCGTGTAAAGCGGTTTCCTTGCATATGTGGAAAACTTCGTTGAAAACGTGGAAAACTCTCTTTTATTTATCAAATTCAGAATAATAAATGTAAAGTTTTCCACTTTACAAATCTTTTTCATTCGCTTTCGGAATTATAAGATGCTGCATATTCAACTTCCCCGTGCATACTTTTTTGCAGGGCGGTGGTCAATCTCTCGCAAAAAGCGCTGGTGTAAAGCTGTCTGCCCTTACTATATAATTCCTATTTAGAACTGATTTCGACAGCCGTCGCTCCCGCGGAAGCGCCCTTCGCGCGCGGCTTCGGCCTGGAAAGATGCAGCAGGCGGTCGAGCGCATCCATCGCGCGTTCAAAGCCCTCCGCCAGCAGGCAGGTGGCGACGATCGTGATCGCCGCAAACGCCGCATTCGGCAGACCGGGAAAGAATTTCGCCAGCAGGATCATCGGGATCCGCTGCAAAATATAGATGCCGAACACGCGCTTGCCGCACCAGCGCAGCGCGGCGTTGTTGATCTGCACGCGCATGGAGAGCAGCGGCAGCAGCAGCGCAAACAGAAGCGCCGCCGCCATGAACCAGCGCCTCGTCTGGGGATGCGGAGCGATCTGTGCATGCAGGAGCAGGAAGCCCGCCAGCGTCACGCCCGTAAAGGCGCACCACTTTACAGGACTGGGCAGAAGCTTGTTGATCTGCGGCTCCGCCACGGCGTACCACATGCCGAGCGGATAGCAGGGAATCGTGTCATACCACCAGTATTCCGGGCCTTTCCAGGCGCGCACGGCGAAAAACAGCGCAGCTGAAAGCACGGTGGCAGCCGCCGCGCCGGCAATGAGATGCTTGCGAAAGACTGTAAAGGCCAAATACGTTACAACGTAGAGCAGGAGGATCACGATCACGAACCAGGCGCTGTTGCCCAGCCCCTTGACGCCGATCGTGGAAAGCAGCAGATCCTTGACCGTGTAACGCTTGCCGAGGGCAAGCTGCATCACGAAATACAGGCAGACGGCCAGCGCAAAATGCAGCCAGACGCGCAGCACGCGGCGCACCGGCAGCGTTTTGACATAGCCGGGCTTCTTGCGGATGCTGACAAACACGCCGTAGCCGGAATAGAAGAAAAACGCCACAACCATCAGCTGCCCGAGGAAGTGCAGGATCTCCTGATACGGCTGATCATACCAGGCGTGGGAGAGGTGGATATACTGCCGCAGGTGGGAAAAGAGCACGATCACCACGAAAATGCCCTTGATCGCGCCGGTCGTCTGCGGCGACATATAGTTTTCAAATCCTTCTTTCCAGCGGAACCGGATCCCCCAAAGGCAGATCGCCGCCAGAATCACAAAATAGACAATCATTTCTTCGCCTCCTCCAAAAAGATGCGGTTGTAGCGCTGCGTGATCGCGATCGAGCCGTCCGCCTGCAGGGCCGTCACGGTCACGCCCTGCACCCATTTTTCCTCCGGGAAGCCGCAGTTCGTGCCGAGATGGTAGGAATTGTAATTTCCCGGCAGGTTATAGACCAGATAAATGCCGTCGTAAAGCGCGCACCAGTCGTTGATATGATCGTGGCCGCAGAAGACCGCCTGCCCCCCGCATTCCCGCATCGCCTGAAACATGCCGCTGTTGCAGGGCGACGAACCGACGCTTTCGTGCTGCTCGCCGCAGAGCAGCGTCCCCGCCCCGGTCGGCCGCCAGCCGCCGGCGCCGTCCGGTTCGAAGATCGCTTCATATTCCTTGAGCGGAATATGGAAATACAGGAAGAACCGGCAGTCGCCCTCCTGCGCGCGCAGCTTCGCGGTTTCCGTGCGATAGAACTCAATTTGTTCGCGCTTGAGACAGTCGTAGCCCTGCGTCCCCGGAGGCAGACCGTAGGCAGCGTTCAGCTCCGGCAGCAGATCGCGCCCGCTGTCAAAAAAGAACAGGCTTTTGCGCAGTTTGCCGCCCGCGCCGCGGATGTTGATCATATAGTTCCCGTATCCGAAAAGTTCCTCCGGCCCGTATTTGCAAAGGCAGTGGGGATGATCGGCAAAGCTTTTCAGTAGCAGCCATTTGTAGAAGCCGCGCACCTCGCGCACCTCGTGGTTGCCGAACACCGCCGTCCAGTAAACGCCGAGGGTTTCCATCATGTCGGCGAACTTGATCGCGTCCACCTGCTGATACTTTGAAAGGATCACGTCGCCGGTGAGCACAACCAGATCCGGCTTGACCTCCCGGATGTGGCGCACGAAGGCCGCCGCGGTCCGGTAATTCTTCTCCGCGTCCGTGTCAAAATGAAAATCCGTGCTGGAAACGATCACGAACGGCGCGTCCGTCGGCTGCCCGTCCGGTCCGCATTTGGCGATCTCCGTGCAGACCGCCGTTTCATTCAGAATGCGCACGTCCGTGCCCACCGGCTGCGGATCGGCCCGCAGGGTGAACAGCGCTTTCGGCGCCCTGCCGCCGGAGAACCGGAACAGCAGCCGCTCACAGCAAAGGCCCAGCCGCGCCGCCGCCTGCCGGCAGACGCCCCAGACCGGATAAAACCGCTCGATTTGCATACGCTCACGCCCCTTTTGTTTTTTATTATAAAAGGAAACGCGCGGAAAGTCAACCGCGCACAGACGGGCAAAAGCAGAACCGCTTCTTCCCTGCATCCGGACAAACGATGGAGAAAAGCGGCAAAGCGCCCGCAGCAGACGCGCCGTCCGGACCGCGGAAAACAAGCAAGTTTGCACCTGCAAAAAAAATTTTTGAAAAAAATCGAACATTTGTATTGACAAGCGAACAAATATTCGCTATAATAAAGCCGTAGAACAAATGTTTATGGTTTGCCAGGAGGAACGAGAGATGACACACGCCGATTTTTGGAAAACGCTGTTTGATTTTGCGCTGGTGGTGCTCGCCGTGCTGAGCGTGGTTTTTGAGAAGCGTCTGATCGCGTTTGAGAAGCGCATCGGCCGCGCCCTGCGCCGCCGCATCCGCAGCCGCAGGGATGCCGGGCGCCGTCCCGCTGCCGCGCTGCATCAGGTGACGCCGCTGC
>JAFWCS010000124.1 GCA_017534365.1 Clostridia bacterium
CTCGCGGATCCGGCGTCGCCTGCGCTGGAAGCGTATCTCCGTGTCTTCGATTTCTCGAACCTGTACCCGGATGAGAAGGAAGAAACCCCGGACCGCGTGACGATGCTTACGGAAAACCGGACACACATCCTGGAACTGTATCACATTTTTACAGATTGGCTGCGCGCGCAGATGGAACGATATGACGGCGCAACGAACGTGCTGCGCATCCGCGGCAGATAAAGAAAAACGATTCTATTAAAAGTGTGATAAGCAGGCGAAGAAGGCACAGCTGGATCTTCCCGGATCTGCATCTGCATAGACGGAACCCACGCGTCAGTCAATAAAAAATCGGCAGATTTTTGGATGAACCCAAAATCTGCCGAAGAAAAAATCACTGTGGAGACACGAACGACCAACGATAATATGCTTATTCGTTGCAGACCGCCTTTAATCCTTCAGGCACCCGATCGGCACGACATATACGCCGTCGTCTCTCCGGTATGCATACTTTCCGGTTCCGACCAGCGCCATATACACATTCCGGGAAGAGAAATCAACTGTTTCCGACGATTGGTGAATTGCTGCATATTTCATTATGTTGATCCATACAAAAAACAGAAGGAAAGTCCTCTCTGAGCATTTCAGATCCCGCGCTGCAGCATAAGCAGGAGAAGAAGGCGAGGCAGGACTTTTGGGATCCGTGCAGACAGAAAACACACCGGAATAAACGTGAAGATGCAATCAATTTTTTCTCCAAACCTGAGTGAATATGTTTTTTCTCGTGTCCCGGGATCGCTCCAAAATACATATTCGTTTAGTGAATACTTATTGATTGCTTGGCTATAGAGTACTACCGGGTTGCGTGGAGCGTGATGAATTCGGAGCCGCTGCGGGCGCAGCGCAAGCGTCAGATCTGACGGCGGATTGAGGAAAGAGAGGGGATGTGCGTGGGCATGATTCAAAAGCTGAAAATGACGATCAGCATTCTTCTGGTCCTCATGACAGGCGGTGGTTTTTTTACGGGCATATGGAATGTATTGAAGGCAGGTGACGTGACAATGATCCGCAACGAACATACAAAATCCTTCTCCACGGTCTTCACCGAGCTTGTGCCGTATCCGAATACCGAGGAAGGTCGGCGGAGCTGGCAGGAGGGCATGGTGACCGGAAACGGGGAAAACGGCGCGGTCTGCGCCGGAGCTCCCTATAACGATACGCTGATCTATCAGAACATCCGCTTCTGATGCCGACCAATGATCCGCGTCGGATACCGGATGAAGTCACCGGCGAACTGGAAGAGGCGCGGCAGGCCGTGATCAACGGCGACGACACGTGGGATATCCACGGCCGAAACGCGACCTATTTTTACGCTTTCCATCCGGGTCACGTGCTGCGCATGACGGCAAAGAAGCTCCTTTACCACGATTATATCCGATGGACGGACTTTGAGACTGCGGAAATCGGCGTGCGCTATACCGATATCGGCGGCGCCTGGGAGCGCCGCACCTTTTCGTCAAGAGCGGACAACGTCACCATCACGAAGATTTCGAAATCCAGTCTCGGCGCAAAGATCAATCTGACCTTGTCGCTGGACGACTGCTGGTCGCTGCGCAACTGGGGCAACGGCGGTGAAAAGGATATGCGCTATAAAAAGCTGGTGGACGAAAACGCTGACTTTATCGCGCAGATCGCTCACTACCCCTCCTATGAAAACAGCGAGCTGAAAAACGGCGGCTATTGCGGCCTGACGCGTGTGATCGCGCAGGGCGGCAAAAAGGAGCGCGTGGTGCTCGACGAAAGCAACGATTCCGAAAACGTGGCGAGGGACAAAAACCCCGCCATCAGGATTACCGGCGCAGACGCCGTCTATCTGATCACAAAAAGCGACCGCACGTTCGACATGGGGCGCATGGAGGACTTCGCGGCGGCAGAGCATTATGAACTGCTGGACCGGCTGAACGATGAGACCTGCGCCGTCGCTGAAAAATACAGCCGGAGCGGCGCGTTCGACTACGACGCGGCGCTGCGTCCCCACGCTGAAAAACAGTCAGCGCTGTTCAATACGGTGCGCATCGACCTGGGCGACGATAAAAAAGAGGCGCTGCCGAACGAATATCTGATCCGCATGCAGCAAAAGAGCAAGACGCTGCTGGCCTCCATGGTGGAGCGCGCCTATAATCAGGGCAGATATGTGCAGATCTGCTGTGCGGGAGAATCCTTCCCACGGCTGTACGGTATGTGGACGGGAGAATGGAACCCGAGCTGGCGCGGCATCTACACGATGGATGCGAACGTCAACCTGCAGGCCTCCGGCATGAACACCGGCAATCTGCGTGAAGCCGGCATCGGCTATATCAAATTCGTGCTCCGACAGATCCCGGACTGGGAAGAAAACGCCGCCAAAACCTACGGCATGACGGACGCGATCCAGGTGCCCGTGAATACCGACGGCGACCGGGCTATGATGGTGGAGTATAACCGCTGGTATCCCTTCCAGTATTGGAATGCCGGCGCGAGCTGGATGCTGCTGCCCATCTTTGAATTCTGGCAGTGTTTCGGAAACACGGAGATCGAATACAATGGAGAAACGCTGGATCTGGAGCGCGATATCCTTTTGCCGCTTCTGACGAAGCAGGCGAATTTCTGGCAGCAGCTCTGTACGCCGGAATACTTTACGGATGCAGCGGGCAACGCGCGGTATGAGGCCGGCAAAACCGCGCTGAACGAGGGCGAAAAATACCTGATCATCCCGTCCTATTCTCCTGAAAACGAACCGGCGAACTATCATTCCCCCATCACCGCCAACGCCGCGATGGATATCGCCGCTGCAAAAGACGGTCTGC
This sequence comes from Clostridia bacterium, assembly GCA_017534365.1. Lineage (GTDB taxonomy): Bacteria > Bacillota > Clostridia > Oscillospirales > Acutalibacteraceae > CAG-177. Next base: position 2,826 of record JAFWCS010000124.1, read on the forward strand.
GGATGACCGTGGAGATGGAAAAAAAGTTGCAGGCGCCGGGCTATGAAGCGCGGGTCGCAAAATGGGAAGCGCTTGCCGCGCTGCTGCCGGATTATCAGTTTGACGAGACCGGCGCGCTGTGCGAATGGGCGATGAAGGAATATGAAGAGAACAATAAGCATCGTCATATCAGCCATCTCTACGCCGCATGGCCCGCGTATGAAACGCAAAGCAATCCCGCCCTTGTCGCCGCCTGCAATCAGGCGATCGAAAACCGCAACCGCGAAAACGAGGGTGAAGACGACACCGCCTCTCACGGCTGGGTGCATAAGGCGCTGGTGGCGGCGCGACTGAAAAATGCGGACTCCGCCTGTCATTCCCTGTATATGCTTATGGCGGATCATCTCTATTATACGTCGCTGATGACCGACCACTATACGCACAACAGCTGGGGCGTGTTTTGCACCGACACCTCCATCGGGACGGTCGGCATGATCGATGAAATGCTGCTTTACTCCAATACCGGCGTGATCGAGGCGCTGCCCGCTCTGCCCGACGCATGGCAGACCGGCAGCATCCAGGGGCTGCGCGCCAGAACGAACGCGCAGGTCGATCTGGCCTGGACGGCCGATACCGTCACCGTCATGGTGCACAGCGACCAGGCGCAGGAGCTCCTTGTCAGTGTCTGCGGCGGTGAAAGCCGGACGCTGACGCTGGCTGCGGGCGAAACAAAACAGCTGACGCTGGACAGATAATCCGTAGGCAGGAACGCTGCGCTTTTTTCGATCACGTGCGACTGCGATGAAGCGCGCAAGCAAAACGGCAGCTTGACTGACAATCTTGTTTTTGGGGGGCTGCCTTTTCAGATTGGAATTCATACAGAGCGACAGTCCGTTGGACTGTCGTGACCGCTGACGACCAAGCGCCCGCAGGCGCGCGAATCGATTCCCGTACCCTGCTCCATGAAAGAAACCTGATTTGTTTAATATAGTTATCATTTTCTTTATCTCTATTGAGAACTTGACTGATAATTGCATGAAGATCTCAATAATATAAATAAAAATGCTTGAAGGTGCAATTATAAGAAGAAAGAATGTGTTAAAATGTGAAACTAATCGATTGAATTTCTTGACAAAATGTGCAATTAATGATGTGCTACAGTTGCCTGAAGAAAGGAGACCGCACGATGTACAGAAACGCAATCGCAAGTCTTGTAAAATGGAATAGCAATAAAAGAAGAAAGCGGAAAGAGGAAAGAGATCTCGATTTTTTCGGAGAATATATGAATACTGCCAATGCGCGATGTTTTCGGCTTTCTGTCTGAACCTTCCCGACGGACAGCCGCTTGATAAAATGACCGACTATTACCGCGATTCGATGATGACCGGCGCGATGCGGTGGTTTTGCAGACGGAGCGGCAGGAAAAAGTTCGGGAAAAAGGACGTTGACAAGATGAAGAGAACGGCGGCGCTCAAAGCGGCGGACCGGAACAAATACTCGTGGAATATGGAGTATCTTCCATATCCGGACGGCGCCGGATATGAGGCGCGGTTCGATCGATGCGGCATCTGCACGCTGATGAAAGAGCTCGGGCTGGAAGCGTATATCCCGGCGATGTGCCGGCTCGATTATACGATGAGCGAAGCGGGCAAGACCGACGTTTTCGTCAGGAACTAGACGCTTGCGTCAGGCGGTCCGTACTGCGATTGCGGATACAAAAAGAAAGGCCGCGTATGAAAAGTAAGTCTTGATCATAGCGGGCGATTCTGCTATACTGGACGAGGGGATCGGATACCCGCGCCGCGCATTGACGAATGCCGGAAACTCCGCGGCTGATCCTCCCGAAAGGGGTATGCTTATGAAAAAAGTGCTTGCAATCCTGCTGTCCGTCCTGACGCTTTGCAGTCTGCCGCTGTCTGCATTTGCCGAAGGGACCGACGACGGCAGAGCGGACTCCAAAGCCTTTGCATTTATTCAGGATCTGACCGAAACGGACAAGTGGTCGCTCGATCTGCGTATAGAGAATTCGGAGGAGCCGGTGTCGGTCACGCTCTATAAGAATGGCGGCGCCTATGCGGTGGATGGCCGCTTCATGGGAATTCTGATAACGCGCGTGGTCATCACAGAAGAGGAAACGTGGATCGCCAGCCCGCTGGTGCTGCCGTTCATCTGCTCCACCGTGGATCCGGAGGACTATGGTCTGTCCGTCAAAGTCGAAA
>JAFWCS010000125.1 GCA_017534365.1 Clostridia bacterium
GTCTCCTGGAACAGGATATATGTGCCGATCCCGGCATCTTTGAGCTTCCGGTAATTTTCAACGGTCGTCGCCGCAATATTGACATTGACGCGCCGGATCGCGCCGTTTTTATGATGAATGCTGTAGATCGTCTGAATGCTCTCCAGAATATACTCGATCGGATTGTGCACGGGATCCTCCCCTGCTACGATCGCAAGGCGCTTATGCCCCATATCCTGCAGCGCGATGACCTCTCTGCGGATCTCCTCCTGGCTGAGCTTCTTCCGCGGGATGTTTTTGTTGACCATATGGTACGGACAGTACAGACACCCGTTGACGCAGTAATTGGAGAGATAAAGCGGCGCGAACATCACGATGCGGTTGCCGTAATAGGCGAGCTTGATCTCCTTGGCCATCCGGTACATTTCCTCGACCTTCTCCGGAATGTCGCAGGCGAGCAGCACCGACGCCTCGCGGTGGGTCAGACCCTTGCAGACCACACCGTTGCCCTGCCTGACGGGGCGCGCCTTCTCAAGAATGCTGTCGATGAGCGCGAGATCGTGTTTGTGTTCCTCCGCGTAGCGCAGCGTTTCGAGGATTTCCTCATGGTTGATAAATTCCTCGGCGCGCAGGGATTTGGGATTGAAAATTGCCATTGTATCGTACCTCACTTCTGTGCAAGTTATTATTTTTATACTATTCTTTATATTGTCGTTTGCGCGGGCGCGTCCGTGCGGATATCGCCGCGCGCGGTCACGAGCCGGAAGCCGATGGCCGCCATGCGCCGCGCCAGGCAGTCCCTGCACTGCGCGGATTCCTCGCCGGTGCAGATCTTGCCGTCGTAAAGCGCGTATTTTTTGCGCACGTCGACCGGTGAAAGATTCGGCATCACGACGTTTGCCCCGGCCAGAATGCCGCGCTCCCGGCCGTCCGGTGCGACGGTACCCAGCGCCGTGGTCGCCGGCAGGAGCAGATTCGGCCTGATCAGCCGCAGGAGCGAGAGCAGATAGATCGTCTGCGCCGCCGTGCCGCCCGGTTCTCCGCCGAACGGCGTATCCTTCTGCGGCAGGAAGGGGCCGATCCCGCACATTTCCGGCTGAAACTCCTCCACGAATTTCAGGTCCTCGGCAAGCGTATGCGCCGTCTGCCCGGGGGAACCGACCATGAAGCCGCAGCCGGTCTGGAAGCCGAGCGCCTTGAGATCCCGCAGGCAGCGCATCCGGTTCTCGAACGACATGGCCGCCGGATGCAGCCGCGCATAATGCGCCGCATCCGCCGTTTCGTGCCGCAGCAGATAGCGATCCGCGCCCGCGGCCCGCATGGCGGCGTAGTCCGCGGTCGGGTATTCGCCGAGCGACAGCGTCACCGCGCAGTCCGGCCAGCGCACCTTGATCTCGCGCACCAGCGCGCAGACACGGTCCGCCGTGAACACACCCTCCCCGCCCTGCAGCACGAAGGTGCGAAAACCGTAGCCGTAGCCCGCTTCGCAGCAGTCGAGGATCTGCGCGTCGGTCAGCGTGTAGCGCTCGCAGGCGGCGTTCGAGCGCCGCAGGCCGCAATAATAGCAGTCGTTGCGGCAGACGCTGCTCACCTCGATCAGCCCGCGCACATAGACGTCCGTGCCGTAGACCGCGCGGCGCAAAGCGTCCGCCCGCTGCGCGGCATAAGCGGCCAGCGCCGGCGTCTGCCCGGCAACGAGCGCTTCATAGTCCGCAAGGGGCAGCGCATGCGTCTGCGCCAGGCGGTCGATCAGCGCCTGCTCACGTATCATAGATCACGTTGGAATAGGCGGTCTTGACGCTCACGCCCTGCAGATTGCCGAGCTTGCCGGCCAGGGCGGCCGTCACGTCCTGCGGCGCGTCGATCGCAACGGACAGGATGCTCACGCCGCGTTTCTTATAAGGGATCCCCATGCGGCCGATGATGACGTCGGCATAGTCGTGCAGCAGGGCGTTGAGCCCCTCCGCCGCCGCCGTGTCGTCCACAACGATCGCCATGACCGCTACTCTGTTTGCCATAGAATCTTCTCCTTTCAACGAAAAAAGCCGCGCCCCCGGAAAAGGGCGCAGCTGTCACGTTATCTCTTTGCTTGCCGCCCCTTTCACGCAGGTTGCCCTTAATGTCAGGTTTGTATGGAGAGTATACCACACGCCGGGGCGTTTGTCAAGGCGGGTTTTCCCCAAAACGAAAACTCCCTGCCGAGCGGCAGGGAGAGAACAGTCAAACCGTGCGGCAAAGCCGCAGCTATATGAAATCGCCCGCAGGCGACGCTTGCGCAGGGTCAAGCCTCACGCGGAAACCAGCGCGTTCAGCTCGATCATCTTGAGGAGCTTTTTGAGGGAAAACTTCTCTTTGGAGATTTCATGGATCAGCTGCTGTTCCAGTTCCTGTTTCGCTTCGTAGTAACTCATAAGATAACCTCCTTATCGGCGCGGCGGATTCTTTGTTGCCGTTCGCCCTTGAGTTACCCTTATTATACGCATTTTTTCGGAAAAGTCAAGTAAAATTGTACAAATGCCCATTTGCTGATTTGTGCATTATGCACAAGAATCTGCCGGCGGTCGTTTGGAAAGAAGCGCCATGAACTTTGCGCCTGCTTCCGTATTTTTAGGCAACCTGCACAATCCGGAGCGCCCGTTTTCAGCGATTGTGAACAGGGTATTTCCAAACTCGACTTTCGGCTTTCTGAATCTTTGGCACTTCCGCGCAGAAAAAAGCCCGCCGGATCGGCGGGCAGAAACGGGCTTGACGATCTGAACAGATCACTCTGTATCCGCGTCCTCTGCGGAGGGAATGTCCGCGGCGCTCGCTTCCGGCGCGGTCTCCCCTGTCGGCGCGCCGTTGATCTTTTCGATGCGGCGCTCCAGGCGCGGCGCAGCGGTCTCGTTGTAGAGAATAACGCCGACCGCCGCCACGGGGATCGCAAACAGGATGCCCAGCACGCCGGCCACCTTGCCGCCGAGGATGATCAGCACCAGCGTCCAGACCGCGGGGATGCCCAGCGAGCCGCTGAACAGACGCGGCTTGACGATCATCGCGTCGACACCCTGCCAGACGACGATGAAAATGAGAAAGAGCAGCGCATTGAGGGGCTTATCCAGAATGAGGAAGAAAATGCCGATCGCGCCGCCGATCAGCGGGCCGAAGGTCGGAATGATGTTGGTGATCGCCACCACCGCCGCGATCAGCGGAGCATAGGGCATCTGCAGTACCAGCGTGAAGATCAGCGTGCCGATGCCGATGATCAGCGCATCCACCAGCGTGCAGCCGATGTAGCGCACAAACACCGCGTGGCAGCGGCGCCAGATCTCGTTGTTGCGTTCGAGCTGCTCGAGCGGGAGCGTCGCCGCGCGCAGCTTCGCCACGACGTCCAGCAGATTCTTTTTCGCAAACAGGAAGCAGACGCCGAAGAGCACGCCGACCGCAAAATTGATCACGCTCGAGCCGACGCCGCCGACGACGGAGAGGATCTTCTGCACGTTGTTTCTGATCAGCGTAAAGAGCTTGCTCATCGCGTCGTCAAACAGGTGAGAGAGGCTGTCCGGATCCACGGGGAGCTTATGTTTCTGCGCAAACAGGATCAGGCGGTCCAGCAGCTGCTGCAGCTTCTGCGTGTAACTGCCCCAGTTGGCAACCAGCTTCGTGATGCTCTCGATCAGCGAGGGCACCAGCGCGATCAGCAGCACCGCAAGCACGAGCAGCAGACAGATCACGGTCGTGACCACGGCCGCCGTATGCCGCGCAGAGTCTTTTTTGATCTTCTGAAACACACGTTCTTCGAAAAACTTGGAGACCGGATCCAGCAGATAGGCGATCGCAAGGCCGATGACGATCGGCGAGATCAGTTTCCAGACCGATGAGAGCCATCCGCCGATCACGGCGAAATGGCTGAGCACCATATAAAGCAGCACTGCGCTGCAGGCGGCGAAGGTATAAGCCGCCCAGGGCTTGCGCAGCGATTCTTTCAGCTTTTTCAACGGAATCCCTCCACGCAGAGATAATAGATTCATTATACCGATTTTGCGAAACTTGTCAATATAACACAGCGGAAAAAACATGAAAAAACGCGCGTGCGCCGGCATTGTTTTTCTTGATTTATAGAGGAAAGTGTGCTAAAATAATCTGTAATCATTTTTCGCCGCCGGGGGCGGCAGATTTGTTGCGGCCTTTGCCGCGCGAAAGGGATGTATGTTTATGGAAAGAAGAACCGGCACCGTATCCAGAGGCATTCGCTGCCCGATCATCCGCGAGGGCGACGATCTGGCGCAGATCGTCTGCACGAGCGTGGTCGAAGCCGCCGCCATTGACGGCTTTGCGCTGCGGGACAGAGACGTTGTCGCCGTCACGGAATCCATCGTTGCGCGCAGTCAGGGCAATTACGCGCGCATCGAAGCGATCGCCGAGGACGTGAAAACCAAACTCGGCGGCGAAACGATCGGCGTCATTTTCCCGATCCTCTCCCGCAACCGCTTTGCGATCTGCCTGCGCGGCATCGCCATGGGCGCGAAAAAGATCGTGCTCATGCTCAGCTATCCGAGCGACGAGGATGAAGCGGGCGTCAACCCTTACAGCGACGTGCTGACCCTTGCGCAGTACCGCGCCCTGTTCGGCGAAAACAAGCATGAATTCACGGGCGTAGACTATGTGGATTACTACGCGCAGATCATCCGGGAGGCCGGCGCCGAGGTGGAGATCATCTTCGCCAACCAGGCCAAGAGCATCCTTGCTTATACCGACTGTGTGCTGACCTGTGACATCCACACCCGCGCGCGCACCAAGCGGCTGCTCAAGGCCGCCGGCGCCAAAACCGTCTGCGGGCTGGACGACATCCTGAACGCCCCGGTCAACGGCAGCGGCTATAACGAAGCCTACGGCCTGCTCGGCTCCAACAAATCGACCGAGGACACCGTGAAGCTCTTCCCGCGCGACTGTGAAGCCTTCGTCCTGCGCACGCAGGCGCTCCTGCAGGAGGCGACCGGCAAGCAAATGGAGGTCATGGTCTACGGCGACGGCGCCTTCAAGGATCCGCAGGGCAAGATCTGGGAGCTGGCCGATCCTGTCGTCTCCCCCGCTTTCACGGCCGGCCTGAACGGCACGCCGAACGAGCTGAAGCTCAAATATCTGGCCGATAACGATTTCAAGGATCTCAGCGGCGACGCGCTGAAAGCGGCGATCTCCAAGCGGATCACCGAAAAAGCCGGCAGCCTGGTCGGCAACATGGCCGCGCAGGGCACCACGCCCCGCCGGTTCCCGGATCTGATCGGCTCGCTCTGCGACCTGACCAGCGGCTCCGGCGACAAGGGCACGCCGGTCGTGCTTGTGCAGGGCTATTTTGACAACTATACGAACTGAGCATAGATTGAGGAGGTACATAAAAATGGATACGAACAAACGACCCGATTCGATGGCGCGCATCAACACGCCCGCGCTGGCCGAAGCGTTCATCGCCGAGCAGATCGCCGCCGTCAAGGCGCAGGTCGGCGATAAGCGCGTGCTGCTCGCGCTTTCCGGCGGTGTGGATTCCTCCGTCGTCGCGGCGCTGCTGATCAAAGCGATCGGCAAGCAGCTCGTCTGCGTGCACGTCAACCACGGTCTGCTGCGCAAGGGCGAGCCCGAGCAGGTGATCGAAGTCTTCCGCAACCAGATGGACGCGAACCTGATCTATGTGGACGCGGTGGATCGCTTCCTGGACAAGCTGGCCGGCGTTGCGGAGCCGGAGCGCAAGCGCAAGATCATCGGCGAAGAATTCATCCGCGTTTTTGAAGAAGAAGCCCGTAAGCTCGACGGCGTCGAGTTCCTCGCGCAGGGCACGATCTACCCCGACATTCTCGAAAGCGGCCCTGTCAAGGCGCATCACAACGTCGGCGGCCTGCCGGAGGATATTCATTTTGAAGGCCTTGTGGAGCCGATCAAGCTCCTGTTCAAGGACGAGGTGCGCATGGTCGGCAAAGCGCTCGGCCTGCCGGACAATATGGTCTATCGTCAGCCGTTCCCCGGCCCGGGGCTGGACGTGCGCTGCACCGGCGCGATCACCCGCGAGCGGCTCGAGCTCGTGCGCGAATCCGACGCGATCCTGCGTGACGAATTCGCCAAGAACGGGCTGGCCGGCAAAGTGTGGCAGTATTTCACGGTCGTGCCCGATCTGAAATCTGTCGGCGTCAAGGACGGTGTGCGCTGCTATGAGAATCCCGTCATCCTCCGCGCGGTCAACACCGTAGACGCGATGACCGCGACCGTGGAGCCGCTGGACTGGGATCTGCTCTTCAGGATCACCGACCGCATCCTCAAGGAAGTGGACGGCGTCAACCGCGTGCTCTATGACATTACCCCCAAGCCCACCGGCACGATCGAGTGGGAATAAGATACAGATTGCTGCCATAAGTGTGACCCTCTTGCCATACTTATGGCAGTCTCTGCTAATATGTAAAAACAAATCTGAGAAAACGATAGAAACAATTCCGTTTTTCGAGCAAATCAGGACGCTGCGTCCCGCCGGCCGAGCACTGCGGGCCATGCCCTGACATTTAGAACAACGACCATGAAACATCTGCCTCAAGCGATTTTATCTTTTATTCTGCTCTGTGCGCTGGCGGTCTGCGGATTGCCGGTCTGTATCCCGGCGCGCGCGGAGCAAGCCCCGCCGGATGCGGTCACGGACGGCGCGCTGCAGCTGCGCGTCACACTGTTTGACGCGCCGGAGGCCTACACCCTCGTTCACATGCTGCCCGGCAGTCCGGACAGCCCCTATCTGCTGTTTCTGCCCGCGGGCTGCGACCGCACGCGGCTGCAGGTCCGCTTTGACGACGCCTGGATGACCGTCAACGGGCAGGCGCTGATCGCAGGCAAGGCGACCGACGCCTTTGCCGCCGACGGGACCTATGCCGTGGAGACGCCGAAAGGCAGCTTTTCGCTGCGGGTCCTCTCCTGCGCAACGCTGCCTTCCATTTATATCACAACCGAAAGCGGCAGTCTGGCGGCCATTCACGCGGATAAGTCCTATAAGGAAGCCGCCACGCTTTCCGCCGTCGCGGATGGCGCGCCGACGATCGCCGGCGCCGCGCTATCCTATCTCAAGGGGCGCGGCAACTCCAGCTGGCGCTCCAACGAAAAGCGCTGCTACAACCTCAAATTCAAGGAAGCGACCGGGCTGCTCGGCATGCAGCCGGCCGAAAAATGGGCGCTGATCTCCAACAACATGGATCCGACGCTCATGCGCAACGCCATCGCCTACACCGCCGCGAAGCTGACACGGCTGCCCCATACGGTCGATTTCGCGTTTGCCGATCTTTATATCAACGGCAGCTATCGCGGAAACTATCTGGTCTGCGAGCGGGTCGAGGTCGATGAAAACCGCATTGACATCGCCGATCTGGAAGCGGCAAACAAAGCGGCGAATCCGGAAGTGAAGCTGTCGGACGCGCCGCGCATGGAAACGGCGGAGAACGGCCTGCGCCGCTGCTGGAGCGACCTGCCGAACGATCCGGCGGATATCTCCGGCGGCTATCTGCTGGAATTCGAATATCCGGACGCCTTTGACGAAGAGCCCTCGGCCTTTCTGTCGCAGTGCGGCAACTGCCTGATCGTGCACACGCCGGAGCACGCCACGCGCGCGGAGATCGACTATATCTCCGGCCTGTATGCGCAGCTGGAGGAGGCACTGCTTTCCCTTGACGGCCGGAACGCGTCGGGCCGCTCCTATCTGGATTATATCGATGCGGATTCCTTTGTCGACGGCCTGCTGCTGTATGAATTCA
>JAFWCS010000126.1 GCA_017534365.1 Clostridia bacterium
CGACGATGCTGTTGAGCGCCGCATCCGCCCCGCAGGCTGCGCACGCGCAGACGCCCTCCGGCCCGGAGAGCACCTGCGTGTCGGTATCCGCCACCTTGATTTTCAGCGTTTCGGCCGCCGACGGATCGGCAAGCGCCGCCAGCTTCGGATGAAATTCCCGGATCTGCGCTTCCAGCCGGTCCGCGCCGCTGTTTGCGGTCAGCGCCGTGACGGTCACGCCGTGCAGGCGCGCCACATCCAGCGCCTGGGTGCCGATGGAGCCGGTCGAGCCGAGAATCGCAAGTGTTCTGATCATAGTCTTTCCTTCTTTATGCGAAGAAATCCGATTCGATGTAATCCACGTCAAAGGATTTGCAGTAGTTGAGCGTGAGCAGATCGTTCGCCGTCCAGACCGCAACCTCCAGCCCGCGGCTGTGGAAGGCCTCGACCATCTCCTCGGTCAGCGCGGTGTATTCGGTGTCAATCGAGAAGCCGTAATCGAAGCAGCGTTCATAATTCGTATCATTGCCGCCGTAGGTCAGCATGATCCCCAGCTCCGGGAAGGCCTCATGCGTGCGGATAAGATTGTCAAAATCAAAGGACTGCATGATGCATTTGGAGAGATCGTAGACCTCGTCCGCCATGGTGAACATTTCCACCACCTGCGCCTCGGAAAAACTGCCCTTGAGCTCGATGAAGCAGATCATATTGTTGTCGCGCATGATCTCCAGATAGCGCTTGAAGGTGCAGAGATACTGGTCGCCGCCGAGCCGCTGCGCCTTGAGCGGCTGCGCGGTCAGCTCCTCAAAGGTATGCTCGGAGATCAGCAGCTCCGTGCCGTCCTTGAGCACCGCCTCTTCGTTATGGCAGACGACGAACACGCCGTCCTTCGTCACGCGCACGTCCGTTTCCGCGCCGCCGGAGCCATGCTCCGCCGCCTTCTGAAACGCGATCTCCGTATTCTGATGATAGACGCCGCTGTAGCCGCGGTGCGCGATCATGCAAATATCTTTTTTCTCTCCGGGCATAAAAATTCCTCCGATCGCAGTGAACAGCGCCATCACAGACGCCGCCAGCATTTTAAAAAACAGGGAAGCCGTCACGTTGTTCTCCTCTTTTCTTTAACAAGTTGATGCTCAGCCGCCGCAGAGCACCGTCACGCCGACCACGATCGCATACGCCGTCGGCAGGGTGAACAGGAAGCTGTCGATCCGGTCCAGCACGCCGCCGTGGCCGGGGAAGAGATTGCCGAAATCCTTCTCGCCGAAATTCCGCTTGATCACGGAGGCGGACAGATCGCCGAAGATGCCCATCACGCAGAGCACGGGCATGGCCAGCGCGACCATCCACCAGCGCACGGTCGGCAGGCGGAAATAGAAATGCGCGCAGACCGCATAGGCGATCAGGCCGCTGACCGTGGTCAGCACCACGCCGGCGATCGCGCCCTCCCAGGATTTTTTCGGGCTGATCTTCGGCGTCATCTTGTGTTTGCCGAATTTGCTGCCGAAGAAATAGGCGTAAGTGTCGCTCAGCCAGGCCGCAAACATCGAGCAGAGCAGGAAAAACACCGCGTGGGAGCGCTGGAACAGCGCCGGACGTTCGCCGCAGAAGCGCACGAGCTGGATCAGCAGCGACAGGCCGGCCGGCACCGCGATCGAAGCAAAGAGCGCAAGCGCCGCATGCTCGAAGCGCGTGACGTCGTAGAACTTCAGCATGATGATCAGCACGGCCAGGATGTAAATGATCACCAGCACGCTGGTGGGCAGCGGGATCCTGTCTGCGCCGTCGAAGGCAATGTAAAACGGCACGAGCGCCGCAAATACGATCGTCACGACCGTGAGCACCTTGTTTTTGCATTTGGACACCTTGAGCACCTCATAAGCCGCAATTCCCGAAACCAGCGCCATGGGGATGCTCAGCCAGGCGTAATAGCCGAAACCGGTCAGCACCAGGCAGCCGATGGCAAACAGGGCTGCGGAGATGCCGGTAATGATCCGTTGTTTCACAGGGAATTCCCCCTTTTATCAAACGCCGCCGAACCGGCGGTTTCTTTCGTTGTAATCCAGAATTGCGCGGTCAAGATCCTCCGGCGTGAAATCCGGCCAGAGGATATCGGAAAACCACAGCTCGGCATAGGCCGACTGCCAGGTCAGGAAGTTGGAGAGCCGCAGCTCGCCGCTCGGGCGGATGATCAGATCCGGATCCGGCAGGCCGGCGGTATAAAGCCGCGCGCCGATCATCTGCTCGGTGATCTCCGACGGCTGCAGCGCGCCTGCGGCGACCTCCCCGGTCAGCGCGCGCACCGCATGCACGATCTCATCGCGCCCGCCGTAATTGACCGCCAGGTTGATCACAGTGGCCGTCTGCGCGGCGGACTGCCGCTCGATCAGCTCGATCATGCCGACGATATCCGGCGCGAGGCCCTCGCGCGTGCCGATATAGCGGATGCGGAAGCCCTTTTGCTCGTTCTCCGCTTCCCGCTCCTGCGCCTCCTTCAGATAATCACGAAACAGATCCATGATCGCCGCCACTTCCTGCGCGGGGCGCTTCCAGTTTTCCGTTGAAAAGGCATAAAACGTGAGGCATTCCACGCCGAGCTCCGCCGCGTAGTCGCAGATGCGGCGGAAGGTGTTCGCCCCCGCCCGGTGCCCCTCGCTGCGCGGCAGACCGCGCTGCTTCGCCCAGCGGCCGTTGCCGTCCATGATGATGCCGATATGGCGCGGCAGGATCACCTGCGCGCGTTCCGTTTCCGTCATAATGCTTCTCCTGTTGCAGAAAGAAGGCGGAGTTCCGGCTCCGCCTTCTGCCGATGGCAATCAGATTGCCATGATATCCTTTTCTTTCTCATCCGCTGCCTTGTCGATCTCTTTGATATATTTATCAGTGAAATCCTGCAGCTTCTTTTCCGCGTCCTTCAGATCGTCCTCGGTGATCTCGGAGGCCTTTTCCATCTTTTTGACCTTGTCGATGCCGTCGCGGCGGATGGAACGGATCGCCACGCGGGCTTCCTCCGCCATCTTTTTCACGTCCTTGCACAGCTCCCTGCGGCGTTCCTCGGTCAGCTGCGGGAAGATCAGACGGATCACGCGGCCGTCATTCTGCGGATTGATGCCGATGTCGGAGGCCTGGATCGCCTTCTCGATCGGGTGCAGCGTCGAAACGTCCCACGGCTGGATGCTCAGGATGCGCGCCTCGGAAACGGAGACGGCCGCCATCTGGTTGATCGGCGTGGGGGTGCCGTAATAATCGACGCGGATCTTATCAAGCACGGCGGGATTCGCACGGCCGGCGCGCAGCGCCGCGTAATCGGCGGTCAGATGCTTGACGGTCTTGCCCATTTTTTCTTCGGTGGTTTTAAATACGGTTTCCATGAATTAATCCTCCTTCACGATCGTTCCGACATTTTCGCCCATCACAGCGCGGACGATATTCTGCGGATCGGACAAATTGAACACAAGAATGGGAATGTTGTTGTCACGGCAGAGGGAGGCCGCCGTGGCGTCCATCACCTTGAGGTTCTTTTTGAGCACCTCGGTGTGGGAGACAACGTCATATTTGACGGCGTCGGGGAACTTGTTGGGATCCTTGTCGAACACGCCGTCCACATTCGTCGCCTTGAGGATGATATCCGCCTTGATCTCCGCCGCGCGCAGCGCCGCGCAGGTGTCGGTGGAGAAGAAGGGATTGCCGGTGCCGCTGCCGAAGATGACGACGCGGCCTTTTTCCATGTGCCGCACCGCGCGGTTGCGGATATAGGTCTCCGCGATCTGATGCATTTCGATCGCGCTCTGCACGCGCACGGCGACGCCGAGCTGCTCGAGAGAATCCGCCAGCGCAAGAGAATTCATCATCGTGGCCAGCATGCCGATGTGATCGGCGCGGGTGCGGTCCATGCTGCCGCCGGAGCGGCCGCGCCAGAAGTTGCCCCCGCCGACGACGAGGCCGACCTGGACCCCGTTTTCGGTCAGGTCGCGCACCGCCGCGCACACGGCGTTGATCGTGTTGAAATCGAATCCGCGCCCGTTTTCGCCCGCGAGCACCTCGCCGCTGAGCTTGAGCAGGATCCGGTGATATACCGGTTGCATAAAAAACACCGCCTTCAAGAAAGATTTTGGAAGGATATACACATTTATGATACTGTATTTTACGCAAAGTGTAAAGCGTTATTTTCAAAAAACGCGGGATTTTTTTGCGAAATTTTATTTTTGCGCGGTTTCTCCCGCTTCGGCGCCTGCCGACCTTTGGATCATTATAGCACAAACAGCGCGGCGAAGCTTGAATGATTTGTAAATTCGGGCTCCGTTTCGCAGGATCCGGCAAATAGTTTTGCAAAAGCCGGATTTGCTCTTGTCTTTTACGGGATTTTTGCTATAATAATAACATATCATTTTTAAAATGGGGATTTATGTATGCGAAATCTGATCCAGCGCAACACGCCGGAGATCGCCGACCGTTTCGTGCTGCGCGATCTGGAACCGGCAAACGGCAAGAATACGTATGCCGTTTTTTGCGAAAACGGCAAGATCGTGATCTGCGGCGACTGCAAGATCAGCCAGGCCATGGGCTACTACGCCTATCTGAAGCAGTTCTGCGGCGTCAACCTCTCCCACTGCGGCAACCGCACGCTCAACGTAACGGAAGCGCCGCTCTTCGTCGGGCGGCTCGAAAAGGTGATCCCGCAGAAGCGCCGCGTCTATATGAATTACTGCACGCTCGGCTATTCCTTCGCCTTCTGGCAGTGGGAGGACTGGGAGCGCGAGATCGACTTCATGGCCATGAACGGCGTCAACATGCCGTTGAGCGTGGTCGGCAGTGAGGCGGTCTGGTATTATACGATGCGCGACCTCGGCTACAGCGAGACCGGCGCGCTCTCCTATCTCTCCGGCCCCGGTTTCTGGCCGTGGCAGCTGATGACGAATCTCTGCGGCTACTTCAGCCTGATGGACGTGCGCTACATCGAGCGGCGCGTCGAGCTGGGCAAAAAGATCCTCGCGCGCGAAACGGAGCTCGGCATGACGCCGATCCAGCAGGGCTTTGCCGGCAGCGTGCCGCGCAACATCGTCAAGGTGTTCAAGGGCGTGCGGCTGCGCATGATCCCCTCCTGGTGCAATTTCCCCGTGACCTATCAGCTGGATCCGACCGATCCGGTCTTCAAGCGCGTCGGCACGGCCCTGCTTGAAAAGCAGCGGCAGCTCTTCGGCGCATTCCACTATTACGCCTGCGACCCCTTCCACGAGAACGAGCCGGGCGTCAAAACCAAAGACTATCTGCGGCAAGTCGGCCGCGCGATCGACGACATGTACCGGTCCTTCGACCCGGATTCCGTCTGGGTCATGCAGAGCTGGTCGCTGCGCGAAAAGATCGTCAAGGCCGTGCCGAAGGAGCGCCTGCTGATCCTTGACATCGACGCCTCAAAATGCAGGGAAACCGAGAACTTCTGGGGCTATGACTTCGTGCTGGGCAATCTCCACAACTTCGGCGACCGCAACACCCTCCACGGCAGCATCGACGCGCTCGCGGAGAATCCCTTTGCCAGGCTCAACGCGGAGAACTGCGTGGGCACCGGCCTGTTCATGGAGGGCGTCTTCCAGAATCCGCTGTATTATGATCTGGCATTTCAGATGCTGACCGAGCCTGCGGCGGTCGACCTCGACGCCTGGCTCGCGGACTATGCCCGCCGCCGTTACGGCAGCGACGAGGCCTGCCTGACCGAGGCAATGCGTCTGCTGCGGGCGAGCTGCTATTCCCCGGCCTGCACGGGGCGCGAGACCGGCTCGGTCATCTGCGCGCGGCCCGCGACAGAGCTGCGCCACACCGCGCCGAACGATCACCGGGAGCTGCGCTATGACAACAAGCTGCTCCTGCAGGCGGCGCAGAAGCTGCTGCAGGCGGAGCGCGCGGAAACCGACGGCTTCGTCTTTGACGCCTGCGATCTTGTGCGGCAGGCGCTGAGCAACCACGCCTCCGTGCTCTATGACCGCGCCATGGAGGGCTTCCGCACGCGCAACGTCAATCTCTTTGAGCGTTCCTCCAACGCGTTTCTGCGCCTGTGTGACGAACTGGACGTCCTGCTGCAGACGCGGCCGGAGCTGACGCTGCAGAAGCATCTGGAGGAAGCCGGGGCCGCTGCGCTCAACGAAAAAGAAAAGGAAAACTTCGAGCTGAATCTGCTCACCCAGCTCACCCTCTGGGGCCCGGTCAACAACACGGTCAATTACGACTATGCCTGGAAGGAATGGGGCGGCCTGATCGCCACCTATTACAGCAAGCGCTGGCAAAGCTTCTTTGAGAAGCTGGCGCTGGAATTCCCCCGGCGCCGCCGCTTCTCCACCACCACGAAAAAGCAGCACTGCGAACGCAACATTTATAACGGCAACGCGTTCTATAAAAAATACGCGGAGTTTGAGCGCAACTGGCTCAGGACCGCCGATCCCGCGCCGCCGTCGGAGGACGACACGCTGGAGCTTGCGCGGCATCTGCTGGAAAAATACAGCAGCGCGATCGAAAAAGATGCGAATCCCAACAGCATAGAAAGGGTTGATGATAATGAAAAAGAGTAAAGTGATCCTCGGCGCCGCGGGCGGCGCAGCCGGCGCGGCCGCGGCGATCAACGCCGTGCGCGCCCTGAAATTCACACCGCAGACAAAGGACTACGGCGCGCAAACGCCCGAACATGTGGACGCCGAACGCGCGATGGCGCATCTCTCGCAGGCGATCTCCATTCCGACCGTCAGCTATCCGGACAAGGCGGACGTCGATTTCACGCAGTTTGAAAAATTCCATGCGTTTCTGGAGGAGGCTTATCCCCTGCTTCACAAGACGCTGCAAAAGGAAGTTGTGAACGAAGCGAGCCTGATCTATCATTGGAAAGGGACGCGCGACGATCTGGATCCGATCGCGCTGCTCTCGCATCAGGACGTCGTGCCGATCTCCGAGGGCACCTGGGACGACTGGACGCATCCGCCGTTCTCCGGCTTCAACGACGGCGAATTCATCTGGGGCCGCGGCGCGCTGGATATGAAAAACCATCTGATCGGCGTCATGGAGGCCGTTGAGACCCTGCTGGAAGAGGGCTTCGAGCCCGAGCGCGACGTCTATCTGCTCTTCGGTCAGGATGAGGAGGTCGTCGCCTCCGGCGAGGGCGGTGCGAAAGCCATCATGGATACGCTGAAGGCGCGCGGCGTGCATCTGGACAGCGTGATCGATGAAGGCGGCGCGATCCTGCCCGTCGACGTCAAGGGCGTCATCAACGGAAAATCCCTGGTCGGCATCGGCATCGCGGAAAAGGGCTATGCGGATTTCGAGATCAGCCTGCGCTCCAAGGGCGGCCATTCCTCGCAGCCGCCGAAGCATTCCGCGCTCGGTCAGCTCGCCGAAGTCATCCGCGATCTGGAGAATCACCAGTTCGAGGCCGAACTCAAGCCCTTCGTCACCAGTCTGTTTGATAAAATCGGCCGCAGCTGCACCTATCCCGTGCGGCTCGTGACCTGCAACCTGCCCTACCTCAAGCCGGTGATCAAGGCCGTGATGAAGCAGATCCCGCCCGCGGCGAGCCTGATCCGCACCACGACCGGCGTCACCATGGCCGAGGGCAGCCCCGCGGCGAACGTGCTGCCGCAGAAAGCGAGCGTCACGGTCAACTTCCGCATGATGCCCGGCACGACGATCGCCGACGTGCAGGATCACATCCGCAAGGTCGTGCGCAACAAAAATATCGAGATCAACATCCTCAAGGCCAAGGAAGCGTCGAAATTCTCACCGACGGATTCCCGCACCTTCAAGATCATCGAAGAGCTCTGCATGCAGGAGAGCAAGGACAACATCGTCGCCCCCTACCTTGTCATGGGCGGCACGGACGCCTGCTATTATGAGCCGATCTGCGAAAATATCTACCGCTACTCCCCCTACCGCGCGTCCGTGGAGCTGCTGCTCTGCACCCATGCGACGAATGAGCGCTGCCCCGTGGAGGCCATCGGCCCCGGCGTGGCCTTCTTCAAGCGCTACATCCGCAAGGCGTCCGCGGAATGAGCGGCAGACGCATTCTGATCGCGCCGGACAGCTTTAAAGGCACGCTGACGGCTGCGGAGGTCTCCGAGCTGATCGCGGAAGGTCTGCTTGCGGTCGATCCGGCCCTGCAAATCACCGCGCTCCCCGTGGCCGACGGCGGCGAGGGACTGGCGGCGGCGCTGCTGCCCGCCTGCGGCGGGACCCTTTGCAGCGCAACGGTCAGCGGCGTTTTCGGCGCGCCGATGCAGGCAGGCTTCCTGCTCCTGCCGGACGGCACGGC
>JAFWCS010000127.1 GCA_017534365.1 Clostridia bacterium
GAAGTCGTGGCCCTTCGCCTCGATCTCGGTCACGGCGTAGAGCTGGCCGCAGGTGGCGCAGTAGGTGCCCAGCTCGCCCGCTTCGGTGCAGGTGGCAGGCGTAACGACCATCTGATAGCCCTCCGTGTGGCCGGTGGCGGGAATCACTTCCGTCGCGTAAACAACGCCGCAATCCGCGCAGACCAGACCCTTTTCGCCGTCTTCCGTGCAGGTGGCGGGGATCGTCACGGTTTCGTAGCCGAGCGTATGCGTATGCAGGCCGAAGGTCTCGGTCTCGAGCGCCGCGCCGCACTTCGTGCAGTAGCGGGTCTTCTGGCCGTCATGGTCGGGCGTCGCCTCGAAATCGATCTTCCACACGCCGTCGTCGTGGCCAGTCGCCTCAATGGGCTTGACTTCCATCAGTTCGCCGCAGGTCGCGCAGTAAACGCCGGTCTCGCCCGGTTCGGTGCAGGTCGCGGCGGTCAGGATGCGCTCCACGCCGGCCGTGTGACCGGCAGCAGGAATCGTTTCCACCTTGATGATCTCGCCGCAGACGTCGCAGCAGGTCGCCTTTTCGCCGTCCGCCGTGCAGGTCGCGGGCGTCAGGATGCGCTCCACGCCGTCCACGTGGCCGGCAGCGGCGATGACGTCCGTCTCATAGACCGCGCCGCAGTCCGCGCAGACCAGGCCGCATTCGCCGTCCTTGGTGCAGGTGGCGGGGGTCAGCGTCACTTCATAGCCGAAGCTGTGGTCGTGCGCGGTGAAGGTCTCCTGATCGAGCGCCGCGCCGCACTTCGTGCAGTACAGCGTCTTCTGCCCGTCGTGGTCGGCGGTCGGCTCAAAATCGATCTTCCACACGCCGTCGTCGTGGCCGGTTGCGGGGATCGCCTCCACGTCATAGAGCGCGTTGCAGAGCGCGCAGTAGAGGCCCTGTTCACCGTCCTCGGTGCAGGTCGCCGGGGTCAGCGTGCGCGTAAAGCCGGTCTCATGCGTATGCGGGGCAAAGGTCTTGGCTTCAAGCAGTTCACCGCAGCGGGTGCAGCAAAGCGACATCTGGCCGTCGTGCTCCGGCGTCGCCTCGAAATCGACCTGCCACAGCCCGTCGTCATGGCCGAGGGCCGGGATCGTCACGTCGTCGACGGTTGCGGGGATATAGTCGCCGGTCGTATCATCGAGCAGATAGAGATTGCCGTCGCCGTCGATGAAATGATCTATGTTGCCTTCGTCGGTGCAGGTAGGATCCTGCGCGGGGACCGGCACGACGGAAGCGGCAAACGCCTCCGCCTTGCGCGCTGCATCCACCGCGCCGCAGATCGCGCAGGTGTAGTAGTCCTCGCCTTCGTCGCCGTAGGTATGGGTGCCCTGCACGATGAAATCATCGACGTTCAGTTTGAATTGATTATAGCTGTCGAAATGCCGGAGCGCAATATAAACCGTCTGCCCGGCATAGGCGCTCAGATCGGCGGTGAACTCGAGATAGTTGCGATACCCGTTCGTCTGCCCCTCCAGGAGCTTCGTCATCGTCGTTGTGTAGTCGCCCGCGGGCAGCGTCGGCGCGTCGGGATCGGGGATCTCGTACACGTAGACCTCAAACTTCTCCACCGGCATCGGAATATAGGAGTTGTCCTGCTGACACGCCCAGAAGGAAAGCGTTGCGTCCGCCGGCACCTTGATGGGCGGGGTGATCGCCCAGTTGTCGGGATCGAGCGCGCCTCCCACGGCGTAGTCGAAGGACACGGATTGCAGCATGCCGACGCCAGAATGAGGGTGATGGTTCAGGGTAGTCTGTAAAACCATTGATAGCCGTCTCCGTCCGCATCCGTGAAAGTCCAGCCCTCCGTTCCGGATTCGAAATCTTCTTCATAAGCGATGCAGGGATCCTCCTGCGCGAACGCGGTCTGACTGCCGAGGCCGCACACGCCGAGCAGAAGCGCCAGGGACAGCAGGATGCTCAGGCATTTTTTCGCTCTCATGTCAAATCCTCCTTTTTTCTCAGCGGACGGCGTGCGCCCGCGCAAACAATAGGTTTGGTTAATACTATTTTACATAATAAGAATTAAATTGTCAATCGTTTTCATGAAGTTTTTTCGGCGCTGCCCGCGCGAAAACAAATCCTGCGGAAACGGAAAAGCGTGCTGAAACGCTGCGCGCTTTGCTCGCGTTGCCGGGCGGTCACTCCGCCGGCCGGATCCCGTAAAAATGGATGACGTTCATATCCTCGGTCATATCCAGCCCGTGGGAGCCGCAGCCGCCGTCGATCTCGTGGCAGCCATGGTCGGGGCAGAAGCCGTAGAGCGTGTCGTACCCGCGCCAGTGCCGGCGGATCGCCGCGGTCAGCTGCGCGTAAAACGCCAGATTCGCCGCCAGCGCGGCCAGCGATTCCGCGCCCTCCGGGCCGTGGCGGTGCATCGCGCCGTCATAGTTGCCGTTGTAGATCGTGATCAGGTCGTGCCGGTCCTCCGCGATCAGCGCCAGCGCCTTTTCGTTGACCTGTTCGACCTCGTCATAAATGTAATAATCGACGTCGCGCTCCAGAAAGATCTTTGAAATGCTGTCGCCCGCGGTGGAAACGATCGCGCAGCGCCTGCCCTGCGCGGGCAGATAGTCAAAGAGCGTTTTCGTCTGCAGCACCGGCTTTGTGTATTTACGGATGCCGTGGATCTCCGGCAGGACGCCCGTATACATCGAGGCGAAGCAGACCGGCGTGACCGTCGGCATCACCGAGCGCAGCGGCACCGCCAGATCGGAGTGCAGCGCGGCGGGCGCAAAGGCGGTCGTGTATTTCTGATACAGCCAGAGCGCGACCGCATCCGGGTTATACAGCAGCACGCGGTCGACCGGCCGGTCGCCGAGCTTCTGCGCCTTGAGCGCGGTCAGCAGCGGATCCGGCGGCGCGATCTCCGGCGGCAGCGGCAGATGCATGGCCTGCAGCACCGAGGCGCAGACCGAGGTCACACAGAGTTCGGCATACAGTTCTTCCATTGCGGCGCCTCCTTTTCTATCCTGATTTGATTATAGCGGAAGCGCCCGCGAATATATTTCTTGTAGAGAATAATAAGAAATATTTTCAGTCTCTTGCAATTTTTCATTGACAGCGGCGAATCCTTGTGCTATAATAGCTTCACATTCTACGGAGGCGTAGCTCAGCTGGTCAGAGTGCCTGCTTCACACGCAGGAGGTCATGCGTTCGAGCCGCATCGTCTCCACCAAGCGCCCCTCGACGTTTCCGCGCCGGGGGGCGAAGCTTTTTTCTGAGATCGGAGGGTTTCTTATGAAAAGAATGCTCGGTTTGCTCCTTGCGCTGATCCTGGCCGTGAGCGCGGCCGGCTGCAGCGTGAAAGAGAATAAGGCTGCGCCGTCCGGCAACGCCGCATCGACTGCCGCCGTCATCACCACCCGCGTGCCCAACAGCTTCAAGGACACGCTGCCCGAATTCAAATTTGACGGCGAGATCACGGAAAAGTATGACGAGGGGCTGCGCTATTCGTTCTCCGCGCCCTGCAGCGAGAAGACCTTCCAGAAATACCTGAAGGCGCTCGAGAAGGCCGGCTACAAGGAGAAGCCGACCACCGGCACGGGCTATTACGCCGCGACGCTCGCGAGCGGCATGCGCGTGGAAGCGGTGCTCAAGGACGGACGCGTCACGGTGAGCGTCAAGCGCGTGAATATAAAATGATAATGAAGAAAAAAGCAGACGGATCGATTCAGGATGCGCCTGCTTTTATTTTGCGTAGTCTGTCAGAAGAAGCAGCAGGAACCGCGCTTCTCCGGCCGGGGAGCGCAGGCGCGCCGTCCACGCGCGCAGCAGCGTTCCGCAGGCGTGCGCGGTTTCCCGCCGGCTGAGCTGGACGGCCTGCCGCGGCGAAAGCCCGGGCCGCGTGAGCGCAAGCGGGAGCGCGGCGGCAAAGCGCTGCAGC
>JAFWCS010000128.1 GCA_017534365.1 Clostridia bacterium
GCGAACCTCAACGCCGTCGCTGCGCAACTGGAGCGCTACGACGCGCCGGACCGCGCGCCCGGGGAAGCGGCGCTCACTGCGCTGCCGCTCTTTCACGCGTTCGGGCTGGCGGTGGCGCTGCATTATCCGCTCACGCACGGCTACAACTGCGCGGCGCTCCCGCGCTTCTCCGGCGAAGCGGCAATCGCGCTGCTGCGGGAATACCGCCCGGCCTTTCTGGTCTGCGTGCCTGCGCTTTTTCGCAAAATGCTGGAAGCGCCGCAGTTTGAAGGGACGCATTTACAGTCGCTGCGGCTGGTTTTCAGCGGCGGGGATTCGCTGCCGGCGTCGCTTGCCGCATCGTTTGACGCGGCCGTGCGGCGGCACGGCGGTTCCACACGGCTGCGCAGCGGCTACGGACTGACGGAGGTCAGCTCGGTCTGCACGGTCAACGCCGATCCTGCGCGCGCCGGTTCGGTCGGCCGCCCGCTGCCCGGGATCCGGATTGAGATCCTGGATGCGCAGGGGCAATGTCTGCCGCCGGGCGCCGTCGGCGAGATCGCCGTGCGCGGCGAGACCGTGATGCTCGGTTATTATCAGGGGGATCTGAACGCGCGGGATTGCGGCGTTGAAACGGACGACGCAGGCGGGCGGCAGATCCGTACCGGCGACCTTGGCTATCTGGACGCCGACGGCTTCCTGTTTTTCGTCGGCCGGCAGAAGCGGGTGATCCTGCGCTCCGGTTACACGGTCTACCCTTCGGAGATCGAGGCCGCTGCGCTGACGCAGCCGTTCGTCGCGGAGGCCTGCGCCGTGCAGGGGACCCGGGACGCCTGCATTCGCCTGTATCTTTCTCTTCGCGCGCCGACACCGCTGGCGGAGGAACGCGTTCTGCAGGCCTGCCGCGCAAGCCTGCCGCGCTATGCGTGGCCGCAGGCGGTGGAGATCCTGCCCGCCCTGCCGCGCACGGCACTGGGCAAGATCGATTACAGAACATTAGCGGATCGCGGTTGATCCGTTTACAAGAAAGGAAAGCAGTTATGAGCAAGCAGACCAGAACGCCCGCGGCGGGCGATATCGTCGCGACAATGAAGACCACCCTCGGCGAGATCCGTATCCTGCTGTTTCCCGAGGCCGCGCCGAAGGCGGTGGAGAATTTCACCACCCACGCAAAAAACGGCTATTACAACGGCATCATTTTCCATCGCGTGATCCCGGATTTCATGATCCAGGGCGGCGATCCGACCGGCACCGGCCGCGGGGGCGAGAGCATCTGGGGCCGCAGCTTCGCGGATGAATTCGATCCGGATTTTCATAATATTCGCGGCGCGCTGTCCATGGCGAACGCCGGCCCGGGCACGAACGGGAGCCAGTTCTTTATCGTGCAGGCCGGGACGGCGGATCCCGGGCTGATCGCCCAGATGGAGCAGTTGAGCGACCGCGGCTTCCCTGCGGAGAGTGTGGAGGATTACAAAGCGCTCGGCGGCACGCCCTGGCTGGATTTCAAACACACGGTCTTCGGTCAGGTCGTGGCGGGCATGGACGTCGTGGACGCAATTGCCGCGGTCAAAACCGGATTCGGCGATAAGCCGTTGGAGGACGTTTCCATTCTCGGCATCGAGATCGAAACGGTTGCCTGATAACCGAATAAAAAAGCAGGTCTGCGGCGGAATGCTGCAGACCTGTTAATTCTATAGGAAGGATTGTTTATCCTGCGAACGCGGCGTTGATCGCGTCGATCACGTTCTGCACGTCATGGCTGAAGACGAGCAGCGCGATCTCGATTTCGGAGGTCGTGACCATCCGCACGTCTGCGCCGGCGTCGGCCGCGGCCTGAAACACCTTGGCGGAAACGCCCGGCGTGCCGCGCATGGCTTCGCCGCTGACCGTCAGCTTGCAGTTGCCGCTGCTGACGCTGATCTTGGCTTTCGGGTCGTGCGCCCGGATCTCCGAGGCGATGGCGAGCACCGGCTGGAAATCACTGTCGCTGACCGTGAAGGAAAAACCGGCCCCTGCGCCGCTGGACGGCGTCTGGGAGATCATATCGACGTCGATGCCCTTCTCGGCGATCATGCGGAAAACCGCAGCCATATGGCCGATATCGGCCGCAGCGTCGGAAATCGAAAACAGCGTCACGTCTTCGGTCACGTAGATATTGTCGATCAGTTTCATGAGGCGCCTCCTCTTTTTTGATCAGTCCGCAAGCAGATCCGCCATGCTGTAGCTGCCGGGCGCGCGGCCGACCAGGAATTTCGCCGCGTTGACTGCGCCGGTCGCAAACAGCGCCTTGCTGCGTGCGCTGTGAGAAATGCGGATGATCTCGTCGTTGCCGGCGAAGATGATCTCATGCTCGCCGGTGATCGTGCCGCCGCGCACAGCGTGAATGCCGATCTCGTTTTTCGGCCGCTTTTCGCGCCGTTCATGGCGGTCATAGGCGTAAACGCACGGGGTGTCCAGCGCCGCGTTGATGCGGTCGGCGAGCATCAATGCCGTGCCGCTCGGCGCATCCACCTTCTGGTTGTGATGCATCTCAACGATTTCAATGTCAAAGCTGCCGCCGAGCACTTTGGCTGCCTTTTCGGCCAGCAGACCGACCAGATTCACGCCCAGCGACATATTCGCGCTGAAGAAAACGGGGATTTTGTTTGCCGCCTGCTGCAGCAGCGCCTTCTGCGCGTCGTTGAGCCCGGTCGTGCAGATAA
>JAFWCS010000129.1 GCA_017534365.1 Clostridia bacterium
CTCCCCGCCGCCGGCGCGGATGCGGAAGAACCCTTGACGGAGCGCTGTGAACTGTATGCGGAAAACCATCTGACGCAGATGGGCTACAGCGACCTTGCGCAGCGCACGGAGCTTGCGGTCGGCGACACGCTTGAGGTGATTTATGATGCCGGAGAGGAAGCGGACGTTCTCATCAACGGAACTGTCGCAGAGCATCTGAAGGCCGGCGAGCATCAAATCTATTTCTACGAGATCAAGGAAACCGGCACGGTAGAAATTGCTGTTGTGTGCGACGGCGCGGACCTGATCAGACGCAGTTTTACTGTTATCAAATCAGCGGAAATGTATCGGAAGGTTTTGCGCGAGGCGTTCCGCATTGATTTCAGCGCCTTGCTTGAACCGATCGACATCTCCGATGCGCAGGGGTTCCCCTTCGGCAACCCCTTCCTTCCCCTGGCCATGATCGTGACCGCGATGGTCAACGCCGGCTCTCTGCTCTTTGCCGCGACGCGCATTATATGGTGATGATATAATTTCGATCTTATTTTATATCATTGAAAGGACGCTGCATGCTGCATGAATAAGATTCTCATTTCCCTGCTTTCTGTGATTTGTCTTCTGTTTCCGAATCTGACTGCGCTTTCGATCAAGGCAGCCAGATCTGTGCTCCCGCCGGTGCCGCAGGCGCACGGAAACGACTGCATCCATTTCCTGAAAACCGGCTCCTCCGATGCGATCCTCATTGAAAGCAACGGTCACTTTGCCATGGTTGACGCCGGCGAAGACACGGATAATCCGCGCGGCTTCGAAGCGCTCGAACTCACCGGCTACGAGCAGGAAGTGCTCGCTTATCTGAAAGCGCACGCCGCAGATGAAAACGGAAACGTGCATCTGGATTTCGTGCTCGGCACGCATGCGCATTCCGATCACATCGGCGGCTTTGATACGATCATTCTCGATCCCGCCGTGACGATTGACCGCGCCTATCTGAAGGAATACGACAGCAGCAGGATCAATGAACACGAAATCGAAGAATGGGACAATCAGGAGGTCTATGACCAGATGGTCGGTGCGCTGGAAGCGCGCGGCATTCCGCGCCTGCAGCCGGACGACACGCCGTTTGCGCTGGGCGATTTCACGGTCACGCTGTTCAATACGGTCGATCCCGAAAATCCGGACAGAGTCGGTGAAAACGACAATTCCCTCGGCGTACTGCTCGAAAAGAACGGCACAAGGATCTTTCTGGCTGGCGACATGGATGATCTCACCGGCGATGAAACCCGTCTCGCGCCGGCGATCGGCAAGGTGGATCTGCTGAAGGTCGGCCATCACGGCTACCCGGGCTCAAGCACGGAAACGTTCATCCGCACGCTGCTGCCGGATGCCTGCGTTTTAACGAACGACGGCTCCAGAGCCAACAGACAGAACCTGGCAAGCATCATTAAGATCTGCCGCCACACGCGCTTCTATTTCACCGGCAACGAAAACGGCGTGCTGGCCGATGTCGGCGATCAGGGTGAAATCAAGTACTACGGACAGATCGATCCAAATCATAAGTAAAACGAATCTTTGACGCGGAGGCAAGCAGATGCAAAACGTGAAGATCACGCAGGATCAGATCCTGTTTTCCAGAGGCAATGAGGTCGTGCGCATTACCGCCTGCCACGAAAACGCCATTCGGTTTGAAGCGTTTCCGGACTGCAAAGTCTATGACGAAGACTTTACGCTTTTGCCGCAGCCTGCCGTTTGCAGTGTTGCGGAGCAGCCCCATGCGGTTCAGTTGACTGCGGGCATTCTGACGTTGAAACTCGAAAGCAACGGCAAGGCGACGTTTTACGTTGACGGCGCGGTGATCCTCGAGGAAAAACCGGAGCTGGCCTTCTGCAGCGGCTTCCGTCATTATGAGCGCAGAGACGGCGTCTGGTCCGCGCGTGTGACGTTCAACAGCTACGAGGGCGAGCATTTTTACGGCCTCGGTCACGAGCCGACCGGCAAATTTGATCTGAAGGGCTGCTCGATGGATCTGCGTCACGTGAATACCAAAAGCGCGATCCCGTTTGTCTATTCCTCCCTCGGTTACGGCTTTCTCTGGAACAATCCGGCGATCGGTTCGGTCGAGCTCGCGGAAAACCGCACGCGCTGGTGCGCTGACGCGACAAGCAAGATCGACTATGTCGTGATCGCCGGCAACCCGAAGAGCGTCAGCGAAGCGCTCGCCGATCTGACCGGCCACGCGCCGGTCCTTCCCCATTGGGCGTCCGGCTTCTGGCAGAGCCGTCTGCGCTATGAAACGCAGGAGGATCTGCTGCAGGTCGCAAGGCAATATCGGGACGAGGGCATCCCCCTTTCTGCGATCATCTGCGATTATTTCCACTGGACAGAGCAGGGGGATTATCGCTTCGATCCGCAGTATTGGCCGGATGTGAAAGCCATGACGGACGAGCTGCATTCCATGGGCACAAAATTGATCGTTTCGATGTGGCCGACAGTCAACCGCAATTCTGAAAACTACGCGTTCCTGCGTGACAACAACCTGCTGATTCGCACGGCGAAAGGGTTTGACAGCGTCTTTGATTTTTACGGACCACAGGCTGAGATCGACGTCACGAATCCGGAAACGAGAGCCTTTGTCTTTTCAAAGCTGAAAGAAAACTATCTGGATCAGGGCGTCGACGGGCTTTGGTTTGACGAAGCGGAGCCGGAGATCCATCCGGAACAGTTTGAGAATCTGCTTCTGCATATCGGCCGCGGTGACGAATACGGGCTGATTTATCCATATTATTACGCGCAAATGGCGTTTGAAGGTTTCACGCAGATGGGCGTCACGCCGGTCACGCTGATCCGCGCCGGCTATCTTGGCGCGCAGAAATTCGGCGCGCTTGTGTGGAGCGGCGACATCCCCTCCACGTTTGAAAGCCTTGGCGAGCAGGTCAGATCCGGGCTGAATATGGCAATGTGCGGCATTCCGTGGTGGAATACGGATATCGGCGGCTTCTGGGGCGGCGATACGCAGAGTGAGGACTTTCGCGAACTGATCGTTCGCTGGTTCCAATACGGCGTCTTCTCCCCTGTCATGCGCCTGCACGGCAACCGCAACCGCCACGGCGAAAAAAAGAGAGACGTGAAGGAAGCCTCCGGCGATCCGAATGAGATCTGGAGCTTCGGCGAGCGGAATTATGCAATTCTCAAGGATCTCGTCTTCCTGCGGGAACGCCTGCGTCCTTATATTGAAGCGCAGATGCAGATTGCCGCTGCAAAGGGCTGGCCGGTCATGCGGCCGATGTTCTTCGAGTTCCCTGCGGATCCGGTCTGCTTTACGCTCGGCGAGCAGTATATGTTCGGCGGGGACATCCTCTTTGCGCCGATCGTTTGCCGCGGGCAAACGGAAAAGGCGGTCTATCTCCCCGAAGGCGACTGGATTCTGACGAAAACCAAGGCGCATTATGCGCCCGGCTGGCACACGATCAAAGCGGAAATCGACGAATTCGTTGCGTTCGTCAGAGCCGATGCAGCTGTGCTTCACGCCTTCTGATCCCCGATTCTTTGTTTCTCTTTCCGCAGCGTGCTGCAATCCGTCGGATTTTGCGGCACGCTTGTATTTTGTCTTGACAAAAGAACATTTGTTTGATATAATACATTTAAACAGAACATTCGTTCTAAATCAGCTTTGACGGAAACCGACGAGGTTCTGCGCGAAAATTTCATGCAAAGCGAGGGCGGCGTCTGATCGTCATGGATAAAAGCAGGAAACAATATATCGCCATCGACCTGAAGTCGTTTTACGCTTCCGTCGAGTGCGCCGAGCGCGGGCTGGATCCGCTGGACGCCAACCTCGTGGTCGCGGATGAGAGCCGGACGGATAAAACGATCTGTCTGGCCGTCTCCCCTTCCCTGAAGGCGCTCGGCATTCCGGGCCGGCCGCGGCTGTTTGAGGCGAAGCAGCGCATCCGCGAGGTCAACAGCGAACGGCGGGCGCGGGCGCCCGGGCAGGCGTTCCGGGGCAAATCCATCTCTGGCGCGGCCCTTGCTGCCAACCCGTCGCTGGAGATTGATCTCGTGATCGCGCCGCCGCGCATGGCTTATTATATGGAATACAGCCGCCGCATCGTCGAGATCTATCTGCGCCACATTTCGCCGGAAGATCTGCTGGTGTATTCCATTGACGAGGTGTTCATTGACGCGACGCCTTATCTGCGCGTCCTCCATACGGATGCCCGTTCCTTTGCCATGCAGCTGGTGCGCGAGGTGCTGCAGGAAACGCACATCACCGCCACGGCTGGCATCGGCACCAATCTGTATCTCGCAAAGATTGCAATGGATATCGTGGTCAAGCGCATGCCGGCGGATCGTGACGGCGTGCGCATTGCGGCGCTGGATGAGCGCGCGTTTCGCGAGCAGCTCTGGTGCCACAGGCCGCTGACGGATTTCTGGCGGATTGGGCACGGCATCGCGCGCAAGCTGGAACGCAACGGGCTGACGACGATCGGCGATATCGCACGCTGCTCGGTCGGCAAGCCGTCGGATTATTTCAACGAGGAGCTGCTGTATCATCTCTTCGGCGTCAACGCTGAGCTGCTGATCGACCACGCCTGGGGCTTTGAGCCGACGGAGATCGCCGATTGCAAGGCCTATACGCCGGAAACAAAATGCCTCAGCTCCGGTCAGGTGCTCCCGGAACCGTATTCCGCCGAAAAAGGGAAACTGATCGTCAAGGAAATGACGGATCTGCTTGCGACGGATCTCGTGCGCAAGCAGCTGCTGACC
>JAFWCS010000130.1 GCA_017534365.1 Clostridia bacterium
GGCGTCGTCCAGCGCGGTCAGGACCCGGTCCAGTTCCCCGGCAGGCAGGACCGTGGGGGTGCCGCCGCCGAAGTAGAAGGTGCGCACGATGAAGCCCGTCTCCCGCAGGAGCTCGGCCCCCTTCTGGATAGAGGTAGCTTGCCCGGCATCCATTGAAATATGCGGCCGCGCTGCCGACGGCGGAGATGAAAAAAGCAGAAGCGTGAAAGCCGGTGAAAGGACGCCGCCGATTGGGCTCCCTTTTAACGATCACACTTCTGTCCGAAATCAGAATTACACAGCCTGCGCCGGAAGGCAAGCATGCAACAGAATAAGCGGATGCAGCCGCGCGCATCCGCTTGCCGTTTTTCAGTTCATCGCGATCTGCGCGGCAAACATGGCGTTGACCGCCTGCCGCAGCGGCGCGTATTTTTCATCCTGCAGCGTGGGATCCCGCTTCAGCAGCGCCTCCGCCGCCGCGTAGGTTTCGCGGATCACGGCGCCGTCGGTCATCATATTTGCGATCTTCAGCGCCGGAAGGCCGTGCTGGCGCGCGCCGAAGAAATCGCCCGGGCCGCGCAGCTTCAGATCCGCATCGGCGATTTTGAAGCCGTCGTTCGTTTCCGTCATGATCTGCAGGCGCTCGGCGTCGCTGTGATCCGAGATCAGGATGCAGGTGGATTTCTCGCTGCCGCGCCCGATCCGCCCGCGCAGCTGATGCAGCTGCGAAAGGCCGAAGCGTTCGGCGTTTTCGATCACCATGATCACCGCGTTCGGCACGTCGATACCGACCTCGATCACCGTGGTCGCCACAAGCAGCTGCACTTCGCCGGCCGCAAAGCGCTCCATGACCTCTTTCTTCTCCGCGGATTTCATTTTGCCGTGCAGCAGGCCGACGCGGAAGCCGCGGAAAAAGCCTTCGGCGAGCGACGCATAAACCGCCTGCGCCGCGGCGAGCGCATCGCCGTCCTCGCTCTCCTCCACCAGCGGGCAGACGATGTAGCCCTGCCGCCCTGCGATCAGATGCTTTTTGACGTAGCCGTAGGCGCGTTCGCGTTTCTCGGGATCGATCAGATACGTCGCCACCGGCTGCCGGCCGCGCGGCATTTCGTCGAGGATGCTCAGATCCAGATCGCCGTAGATGATCAGCGCGAGGGTGCGCGGGATCGGCGTGGCGCTCATGACGAGCGTATGCGGACTGTCCCCTTTGGCGGAGAGCAGACTGCGCTGATGCACGCCGAAGCGATGCTGCTCATCCGTCACGGCCAGCGCAAGGGACGCAAACTGCACGTCCTTCTGGATCAGCGCGTGGGTGCCGACGACGAAATCCAGTTCCCCGGCGGCGAGCGCGGCCTTGATGCGCTTCTTCTCCGCAGCGGGGGTCGCGCCGGTCAGCAGCGCCAGGCGCACGGGCGCGTCGGCAAACAGCTTCGAAAAGGTGCTGAAATGCTGCATGGCAAGCACCTCGGTCGGCGCCATGAGCGCGCTCTGGAAGCCGTTGCGCGCGCAGTTATAGATCAGCGCGGCGGCCACGGCCGTTTTGCCGGAGCCGACGTCGCCCTGCAGCAGGCGATTCATCGGCACGGGGCGCATCATATCCGCCGTGCAGTCGGCGATCGCCCGCTGCTGCGCGCCGGTGAGCGTGAAGGGCAGCAGCGCCGCGAACGCAGGCGTCTCATCCTTCGAAAGCACCACGCCGGTGCTGCGGCGCGCCTTGGATTTCAGCCGCATGAGCCCCAGCTCGAGCAAAAACAGCTCTTCAAAGATCAGCCGTCGCCGCGCCTCGCTGAGCAAATCTTCGCTCGGCGGGAAATGGATCGTCTCCCATGCCTTGCGCTGCGGCATCAGGCAATAGGCGGCCCGGATCTCCTCCGGCAGCGGATCCGGCACGTCGCCGCAGACCTCGAAGCCCTGCCGCACGAGCTTTTCGATCGCGCGGGAATTGAGCCCCTCCGTCTGCGGATAGATCGGTCGCAGGCCACCGCCTGCCTGCTCGACCGGCACGAAGTCCGGCGTGTTCAGCGAGCGATAATAGCCTTTGCCGGAGATCCGGCCGAAAAAAAGATATTCCTTCCCCTGCTCCAGCTTCGCGGCCGCGTATTTGCTGTTGAAAAACGTGACCTCCAGCAGCGATTCGCCGTCGGTGATCTCGGTTTTATAGAGCGTCATTCCTTTGCGGATGCGATGCTCGCGGCAGGGGCCGCCGACGATCGCGCGGATGCAGACCACCGTGTCGTTCGGCGCCTGCGCGATCGGCACGATCCGGCTCCAGTCCTCATAGGTGCGCGGATAAAAGGTCAGCAGCTCCCGCAGCGTGCGCACGCCGAGCTTTGCCAGCTGTGCGGCGCGCCGCGCGCCGACGCCCTTGAGATATTGAATATCCGCATTCAGTTCCATTCCTGAACCTCTGATGTTATTTATAGCGCCAGGATTCGATATCGGCGAAAACGTCGCCCTCGCAGGCGGTGAAATCGCCCTCCATGGCGTTGGTGTAAGCCACGACGGCGTTTCGGTAGCACAGGGGCAGGAACGGCGGATCCTCCGCGAAGGTATTCACGAAATCCATCAGTTCGCAGTCTCCTGTCAGCATCTGCGCATAGCGCTGCGCGGCCTTGCCGTCCGCCGCGAGACCGATCGCCGCCGCGCCCTCGGGCGAGAGCAGCGGCGCAAGGTCCATATTCGCGGTCAGGCGGATCTCGCCGATATAAAGATCATAA
>JAFWCS010000131.1 GCA_017534365.1 Clostridia bacterium
CCATCTTCAGCAGGCAGGCGTAAACGTTATGCGAGGTGTAGATATAAGCGGGCCGGGCAAGCTTCAGGTTGTAGTCAGAGCCGTCCACGATTCTGCCGGTGGTGCAATAATAATAGATCGGATTCTCCTCGTCAAAATCATCCGCACGGAAGATCGCAGTGCCGTCCTCATAGGTCTGGTATGCGTCGCAGTCCCAAGCCGGATCGTCGACGGAAACAAAGGATCTCGTTTCCTTGTCGTAACCGGTGATCATATTCAGCTCTTCGGGCGTGTAGGCGAATTCTTCCGCACCCGTCAGCAGGCCGAGGCCGGGCAGCAGGTTGACCGCAAGGCGCGCCACGTCGTTGAGCAGGGAGATCAGGTTGTCAGTCAGCTCGATGCCGTAGTAGGTCACCTTGATGAAGGTATCCAGCGCGCGGTTGCTGCCGACAAAGAGGTAATCCATCAGCGCGTCAATGTAGGTCAGCGGGAACTGCTCCTGCTCTGCCGTCGCCTCGAACTCGGGGGCGCCGTTCGCATGGAACAGGCCGGCCACAAGCTGCGCGATGTTCTTCAGCGAGAACATATCAGCGGAAGGCGCCATGATCGCGGGATCGCCGTAGGGGAATTCCGCCGTCGCTTCCGCGCCGACCATGCCGGCGATCAGATCCTTGAGCATCGGCGCAAGCAGGGTGTTCAGCGCGCCGTTGATCGCGTTGGAAACCAGCTGATAGGTATCCATCGTGGTGTTGGTGAGCACGAGATTGCCGCTGCTGTTCTTGCGGTAAGCGCGGATGCTCGTGGCGGTGATGGAAGCGCCGCCGGGCTCATTGCCCATCGCGGGCAGCAGACCCTCAAAGTTGGAGCCGAGCACGGAGTTGCCGCCGGTGGCAGCGGATTCGCCCGTGCCGTCGATCAGCGCCCAGTTGATCAGCTGCTGCAGCGCTGCGTCGATCGTGGTGTTGCTGGGCATTTCATCCACGTCGCTGTTGATCAGCTTGGAATAAAGCGTATCGGCGAGGAACTTGGGCACGTTGAGCAGTGCGCCGTTCAGCAGGCCGCCGACCGTGCTTTCCAGCACGCCGAAGTCAAAGTTGCCGGTGATGATGTTCTGCAGAGGGCCCTTCATATCGAGCAGCCAGTGGAGCACCATGTAGAGCACGTCAAGGTCGGGGGAAGCGCCGCTGTAGTTGTTGCTGCGATCGCCGCGCTTGATGCTGGTGTTCAGACTCGAATAGGGCAGGCTTTTGATATCGCCAAGCAGGCCGCCGGCGATGGCCAGGGCCGCTCTCCACAGGATGTTGTCGTTATCCTGGATCGCGTGCATCATCTGCCAGATCGTTTCGACCGCCTTGTCGATGCAGGTCAGGTCAAGATAATCCAGACCGGAAGCGCTCTTCAGTGCGCTCGCAGCGGTACCATTGTCGATGATATCGCCCCAGGCATACTTGATATGAGCGTTTGCCAGAAGGTCGTCAAGCAGGTCGAGGATATAGGCGCAGCCTTCCTCAGCGGTGAAATAGAATTTTTCATCGCTGCCCTTATGCGCCGCCTCATAAGAAGCGGGCGTATAAGTGGTACCTGCCTGTCTTGCGAAGACGGAAACGGACGCCGCAGAAGCGAGCATCACGAAGGCCAGAATCATCGCAAGCAGTCTTTTTGCTTTTTTCATTGCCGTACCTCCATATATAATAGATTCGGGTGGCGCGTTCCGCGCCGTTTTACATTCATCACTTTATAAAGGACTTGTTGCGGCTCGCCTGTGAAAATAAAAACATTTTTTGAATCTTTTGTGAACATTATGTGAATTTCAACGGTTTTTGGATGGTCGCACAAAACATCTGCTTCCGTTTTGTGCAGGTTTTATAAAGGCGATGCCGCAACGAATTCGTGGGACCTTCGCCGGAACGGAACGCCGGGACGTCGTTCCTCGCACACGTCCGCCGTTCCGCCTCGGGGTGCCGCCAAACGAAAACAGCCGCCCGGGCGGGCGGCTGCGGTGCAGTCAGATTCTCATTTTACGAGCGACCAGAACTCATTGTCTTCCGCGTAGTTTTTGACCAGATCCTCGTAGGTGAAGCCTTTGCTCGTCGTGCTCTTATAAACGAGCAGGCGGGCGTCGTCATCGTGCCGGATCAGCTTATCATTCCCCCTGTCGCCCTGATTCTTGATGAATTCGTAATGACTGTCGTCATAGAACGTGTAGGTCGTCAGATACTCGCAGACGCCCTTGCGGTCGATCTTATAAACGCGGTAGGTTGTGTAATCCTCTTCCTCGCGCACGGCAACGACCTGTTTGTTCTTTTCGGTCTTGCCGATCTCCTTCTTGACGATATCGTTCATTTCCCGCGCGGCAACGGATTCCGCTTCAATGGACGCTGCCTCCGCGCTGGATGCCTCCGCCACCTGCGAGGCCTGGATCTCATCCTCGGAAAGGACCTTGCCCCCCTCATTTTTGATATGGCAGGCCGTGAGCGCAAGCACCATCGCAACCGCGGCAAGCAGCGCAAGCAGCCGTTTCGTCGTCATAACGATTCCTCCCATTTTTTGATACTATTGATATTGTAGACCCGAAGGCTCCGAATTGTCAAGGAAAAAAGAAAAAATTCCATGTTATTTTACAGTTTGCTCATAAACAGGAAAGGGCCTGCGGAGCTGTTTGCCCCGCAAGCCCGTTTATTCTCCGTTGGTTTGCGCTTATTCGGCGACTCTCGCCTTGAGGTCCTCCAGCTCTGCCTTGAGGGTCGGCGGCAGGCGGTCGAACTTCGCATAGAATTCCTCGATGCCGGCAGCCTCTTCCTTCCACAGCGCGTTGTCGACGCTGAGGATCTCGGCAAGCTGCTCGTCGCTCACGACGCCCTCGAGGCCTTCCAGGTTGATGTCCTCTTTTCTGGGCACGAAGCCGATCGCGGTCTCCTCGGCGTCCGCGGTGCCTTCGCAGCGGTCGATGATCCAGTCAAGCACGCGGAGGTTGTCGCCGAAGCCCGGCCACAGGAAGTTGCCGTCCGCATCCTTGCGGAACCAGTTGACGTTGAACATCTTGGGCGCCTTGTCGGGATCGAGGGTCTTGCCGATATCGATCCAATGCTGCCAGTAATCGCCCATGTTGTAGCCGCAGAAGGGCAGCATCGCCATGGGATCGCGACGCACGACGCCGACGGCGCCGGCCGCAGCGGCCGTGGTCTCGGAAGCGACGATCGAGCCGACGAACACACCGTGGTTCCAGTCTCTGGACTGATAAACCAGCGGCGCGAGCTTCGCGCGGCGGCCGCCGAAGACGAACGCGCTGATGGGCACGCCGTCCGGATTTTCAAATTCGCTGCTGATGCACGGGCAGTTCTTCGCAGGCGCGGTGAAGCGGCTGTTGGGATGGGCGCCCTTGACATCGCTGGTCTTGCCGTTCCAGGGCTTGCCGGTCCAGTCCATCGCGTGCTCGGGCGGATTCTTGTCGAGGCCTTCCCACCAGACGGTGTTGTTGTCCAGATTATGGGCGACGTTGGTGAAGATCGTGCCCTGACGGGTGGAGGCGAGGGCGTTCGGGTTGGATTTCTCGTTGGTGCCGGGCGCAACGCCGAAGAAGCCGTTCTCCGGATTGATCGCATAGAGGCGGCCGTCGGCGCCCTTGCGGATCCAGGAAATATCGTCGCCCACGCACCAGACGCGGTAGCCCTTCTTATAATAGCCCTCGGGCGGGATCAGCATGGCAAGATTGGTCTTGCCGCAGGCGGACGGGAACGCCGCGCAGATGTAGCGGATCTTGCCGTCCGGACGCTGCAGGCCGAGGATGAGCATATGCTCCGCCTGCCAGCCCTCCTGCTTGCCCTGATAGGAAGCGATGCGCAGCGCAAAGCACTTCTTGCCCAGCAGCACGTTGCCGCCGTAACCGGAGTTGACGGAGATGATCGTATTATCCTGCGGGAACTGGCAGATATAGCGCTTCTCCTCATCGATCTGGCACTTGCAGTGCAGACCGCGCACCCAGTCGTTGCTGTCGCCCAGCGCTTCGAGCACGGCCGTGCCCGTGCGGGTCATGATCGCCATATTGAGCACGACGTAGATCGAATCGGTCAGCTCGATGCCGATCTTGGAGAACTTGGAGCCGACAGGACCCATAGAATAAGGAATAATATACATGGTTCTGCCCTTGTAGCTGTCGCGGGCAATATCATAAAGCATTTTATAGGCCTCGGCGGGATCCATCCAGTTGTTGGTCGGGCCGGCCTCTTCCTTGGTGGGCGCGCAGATGAACGTGCGGGCCTCGACGCGGGCAACGTCGTTGACCGCGGTGCGGTGCAGATAGCAATCCGGCAGCAGGTCCTCATTGAGCTTGATCATTTCACCCGTGGAGACCGCCTCGGCGCGCAGAGCCTCGATTTGCTCCGCGCTGCCGTCGATCCAGACGATGTTGTCCGGCTTGACGAGCGCGATCTTATCCTCGATCCAGTCGAGAACCGTTTTATTCGTTGTCAGCTTTTCCATGTGTTTTCTCCTTTCTTTATGAAAACAACCAATTAAATAACATCATAAATCGGTCAGACCTTGCCGACACGCGCCGCGGCCTGCGGCTGCGCCGCGCAATCAAAGCATACGTCTTAACCCATTATGGAAGTATAGCACAGTTTTATGCAAAGGTCAAGATTTGCAGCGGAGAAAAGCAGGAAATTCAGTTTGACCGCGTTTCGCCGAACTCCGCCGCGTCGATCGGCATGGTTGCGAAGGCGTTCAGCTCCAATCCTGCAAAATGCCCGCTTTGCGCTTCGTAATAGCCCTGCGCGCCGATCATGGCGGCATTGTCGCCGCAGAGATCGAGCCGGGGCATCCACAGTCGGCGCCCGGTGGCTTCGCAGGCCGCCGTCATCCGCCGGCGCAGCCGGGAATTCGCCGAGACGCCGCCGGCGAGCACGATCCGATCGAAGCCGAACGCCTCTGCCGCAGCCATCGTGTTGCCCACGAGACAGTCCGCAACAGTCTCGATCAGCGCCGCGCCGAGATCGGGCACGGACACCGCCTCGCCCTTCTGCTTCGCGTTGTGGATCGTATTGATCACGGCGGTTTTCAGTCCGGAGAAGCTGAAGTCATACGCCCTGCCGTCCACGCGCGGATGCGGCAGCGCATACGCCGACGGATCGCCTTCAGCGCTCACGCGGTCCAGATTGACGCCGCCCGGATAGGGCAGCCCCATCGCGCGGGCGGATTTGTCCATGCACTCGCCCGCCGCGTCATCCTGCGTGCGGCCGATCACCTGAAAATCGGTGTAATCCCGCACGGCGACGATGTGGCTGTGGCCGCCGGAAACGACGAGCGCCAGGAACGGCGGCGCAAGCGCCGGATCCGTGATGTAATTCGCGGCGATATGGCCGCGCAGATGATGCACCGGAATCAGCGGCAGGCCGGCGGCATAGGCCAGCCCCTTGGCATAGTTGACGCCGACCAGCAGCGCGCCGATCAGTCCCGGCGCGGCGGTGACGGCGACGCCGTCCAGATCGGTAAAGGTCAGCCCCGCCTGCTGCATGGCCTCGCGCACGACGCCGGAGATCGCTTCGGTATGCATCCGTGACGCGATTTCCGGCACGACGCCGCCATAGACGATGTGCGCCTGCACCTGCGAGGCGATGACGCTCGACAGCACCCGTCTGCCGTCCTCCACAACGGCCGCCGCCGTCTCGTCGCAGGAGGATTCGATTGCCAAAAGTTTCATACAGTATCCTCTTGATCGAAAGATTTCAGATATACAAAGCCGTCCTCCGGCGGATCCTCATAAAGTCCCCGCCGCAGCCCGGCGCGCCGGAAGCCGTGCTTTTCATAAAGCGCCTGCGCCGCCATATTGGACACACGCACCTCGAGCACTGCCGTCCTGCATCCTCTTTGCACTGCGCCGGCAAAGGCCGCGGTCAGCAGCGCGGAGGCCGTCCCCCGCCGCCGCGCCTCGGGCGCCACGGCAAGGTTGGAAATATAAAGCGTTTCGCCGTCCTCGGCGGCGCAGAGATAGCCCAGCAGCGTTTCCTCCTGCACGGCGGCCAGATCATGCGCGAGCCCGCTTTCGAGCTCCGCGGCAAAGCCCGCCGCGCTCCAGGGATCGGAAAAACAGCGCCGTTCCAGCAAAGCGGCCTGCGCCAGCTGCGTCTGATCCAGCGGCACAATCTTCATTCCGCCGCCTCCCCGACCAGCTGCGTCCACTGCGCCTCAAGCGCGGTCCTGATGGCGTTGGCGCAGCGCATATAGGTCTCCAGATCGCCGCCGTAGGGGTCGGGGATCCCGCCGCCCAGCACGACCAGCTTCTCCGGCGGCACATAGAGCCCGAGCGTTGCCGCGTGCTCGCGCGTCATACAGACGAAGAGATCCGCTTCATCCAGCAGATAGCCCGTCAGCCGCCGCGCGCGGTGGGCGGAAAGATCGACGCCGAAGCGCTCCGCCGCCTTCACCGCGTTTTCCGCCGCCGCGTCGCCGGTCATAGCGAAGATTCCGGCGCTGGAGGCCTCGACCTGCGTCACGCCGCGATCCGCGAGCATTTTTTTGAAAATCCCTTCTGCCATCGGGCTGCGGCAGGTGTTGCCCGTGCAGACAAAAACTACGTTTCTCATTTGCTTGCTCCATTGTCGGTCACGTCAGTTTTTCGCGTCGTACCAGGTTTCGCCCACGCCGACGTCCGCGCGCATGGGCACAGCGAGCGAAACGGCCTGCTCCATTTCGCGCTTGAGCAGCTTCGCCACGCGCTCGGCCTGATCAGCCGGGGCTTCCACGATCAGCTCGTCATGCACCTGCATGATGAGCCTTGCCGCCGGGCATTCCCGGCGCAGGGCGGCGAACACGCGGATCATGGCGATCTTGATGATATCGGCCGCCGTGCCCTGGATCGGCATATTCATCGCGACCCGTTCGCCGAAGGCGCGCAGCATGGCGTTGGAGGCGTTCAGCTCCGGCAGATAGCGCCGCCGGGCAAAGAGCGTGGAAACGTAGCCGTCCTGCTTCGCTTTTGCGACCACGGTCTGCATATACCGCTGCACGCCGCTGAAATGGGCAAGATACCCCTTGATATACTGATCCGCCTCGGCGCGCGTGACGCCGATATCCTTCGCGAGGGAAAAGGCACCGATGCCGTAGACGATGCCGAAATTGACGGCCTTCGCGCGCGAACGCATCAGCGGCGTCACCATTTCGGGCGGCATCCGGAAGACCTGCGAGGCCGTGATGGTGTGGATATCCTCGCCGTTGGCGAAGGCCTCGATCATCGCCGCGTCCTGCGCCACGGCCGCCAGCACGCGCAGCTCGATCTGGGAATAATCCGCATCCACGAGCACGCAGCCGGGCGCCGCCTTGAAGAATTTCCGCATCTCCCGCCCGATCTCGGAACGCACGGGAATATTCTGCAGATTCGGCTCGGTCGAGGAGATCCTGCCCGTGCGCGTTTCGGTCTGGTTCAGGCTGGAACGGATGCGGCCGTCCGCCTCGATCTCCTTGAGCAGCCCGTCGCAATAGGTGGAGCGCAGCTTTGCGTAGGTGCGGTATTCCAGGATCTCCGCCACGACGGGATAGTCTGCCGCGAGCCCTTCCAGCACTTCGGCGTTGGTGGAATAGCCGCTTTTTGTCTTTTTCTTTGCCGGCAGCCCCAGTTTTTCAAACAGCGCCTCGCCGAGCTGCTTGGGCGAATTGAGATTGAATTCATAGCCGACCTGCGCATAGATCGAAGCGACGAGCGCGTCGATGCGCGTCTGCATCTCCCGCCCGAAGGCCTCGATGCCGCCGGCGTCCACGAGGAAGCCCTCCCGCTCCATCGAAGCGAGCACCTGCGCGAGGGGCAACTCGATCTCCCCGAGCAGCGCGGTCTGCCCGTTCGCGGCGATCGCCGCGGTCTGGGCTTCGACCACCGCGGGCAGGTACGCCGCGCAGAGATCCGCATCCGCTTCGGTCATCGTCACGCCGCCGTATTCCTCCGTCACGCGGCGCAGGCTGTAATCCCCCGCCGATGGATTCAGCACGTAGGCGGCCAGCATCGTGTCGCCCCGCAGGGCGCGCACGTCGATATCCGTCCGATATTGATAGAAGAACGCATAGAGCGCTTTGCAGTTATAGGTGTATTTCGCGATCGCCGTGTCGGAGAGGAACTCCGTGCAGAATTCCACATAGTCCGCATGCTCCGGCTCCACGACGGCCACGCCCTGCGGCGTCGGGAAGCGAAAGATCCCGCTTTCCGGATCGAACAGGAACAGCGCCTTTTCCGCTTTGCGCAGCTGGTTATAAAGCAGCTTCAGATCCTCCTGCCTGTACGGCGCGGCGTTGGCGGCCGTTTCCTGCGGCGCGCTTTCCGCCGGCTGCGCCGGGACGGGCAGCTCCAGCCGCTCGATCATCTTGAACATTTCCAGCGAAGCGAGCAGCGTCGTG
Organism: Clostridia bacterium; assembly: GCA_017534365.1. Taxonomy (GTDB): domain Bacteria; phylum Bacillota; class Clostridia; order Oscillospirales; family Acutalibacteraceae; genus CAG-177. The sequence goes on from JAFWCS010000131.1 coordinate 8,359, forward strand.
ACCGCATGGGCGTCGGGCGGTGCGGGCACGTAGGCCGCGTAATCGCAGTCCACCGGCGCGTCGGTGCGGATCGTGCCGAGCGTGCGGCTGAGATAGGCCGTTTCCTTATCGTTGACCAGCTTGTCATGCACGCCTTTTTTGATATCAATCGTTTCGAGATTTGCATAAATATCGTCAATCGAGCCGAATTTGCTCACCAGCTCCCGCGCGGTCTTTTCGCCGATGCCGGCCACACCGGG
>JAFWCS010000132.1 GCA_017534365.1 Clostridia bacterium
CGATTGATCGACGCGTCGAAATAATCCAGCGCGATCTTCACGCGCCCGTCCAGGCCGCCGCAGCGCACGATCTCGCGCTCGATCTCTTTGGTTTCGTCGTCAAAGAGCACCACGTGGTCGCTGTCCCACCGGATCGGCCGCGTCACGTGCAGCGCGATCTCCGGGAAGAAAGTCAGCAGCGCGGGGATCTTGTCGCTGACGACCTCGGTCGGATGATAGTGGCCGTTATCCATCAGCGGAATGCATTTGCCCAGATTCATCGCCGCGTAGCTGAGCGAAAATTCCGCGGAGCCGACAGTGTAGGCCTCCACGCCGATGCCGAAGACCTTGCTCTCGACGCAGGGCTTGACCTTGTCGAAATCATAGGGCTCGCTGAGGATCTCGTCAATGGATTCCTTATAGCGCACGCGGGGACCCATGCGGTCGCCGGGAATATCCTTGAAGCCGTCGCCGGTCCAGATATTCATGACACAGGGCTCGCCGAGCTCCTGCGCAAGATAATTTGAAATGCGAATGCAGGCCTTGCCGTGCTCGATCCAGAATTTGCGCGTTTCGGGATCCGGCGAAGAGAGCGTGAGCGGGTCGCATTTCGGATGGGAGAAAAACGTGGGGTTGAAATCGCAGCCGAGGCCGCGCGCTTTGCAGAATTCGACCCAGGGCTTGAAGTGCTTCGGGCCGATCTGATCACGGTCCACCCAGGGCTCGCCCTCCTCAAAGATCGCGTAGCTCGCGTGCAGATTCATCTTCACCTTGCCGGGCACAAGCTTGAGCACCTGGCCGATATCCGCCATCAGCTCCGCCGGGGTGCGGGCGCGGCCGGGATAATTGCCGGTGGTCTGAATGCCGCCGGTCAGGGGCTTGTCGGGATCGGTATCAAATCCGCGCACGTCGTCGCCCTGCCAGCAGTGCAGCGACACGGGCACCGACTGCAGCTTGCGGATCGCGCTGTCGGTATCAACGCCGACGAGCGCATAGCGCCGCTTTGCAGACTCATAATCCGTCATATCTGAACCTCCTTTTCTGTTCACGGCTATTATACAACAGAAAAAATGAAAATGCAATTCATATAAAAATATTTAACAAATCGACACCATGCGTTCGATACGGCATAGACTGGTATCGGAGGCGATCGAGATGCAAGACAACCGCAGACCGCCGCGCCCGCCCGGGCAGCCGGACCGATGGGGGCGACTCGAATGGGAAATCAGCAACGCGCCGCTCGGACCTGGTATTTCACACAATCTGATCGTGCAGCTGCTGCCCTGCATAGAAAAGGCGCAGCAGCTTTGCGCCGACGACGAACGGCGCCCGGCCCTGCGCAAGGATTGCGGACAGATCCGCGCCTCCTGTGCCCGGGCGGAGCGTCTGCTGCGGGAAGCGCTGCCCGGCACGGCGGAGGAACGCAGCAGCCGCTGCAGGCTGGTCGCGTTTCAAAAGCAAATGGATGAAGCCGCGCGGCAGCTGTTTCTGTCGCTGGACCGGCAGCCGCCGCCGGCCGCGCCCTGCGGGATCCTGCTGCCGCTGCAGGCGCTGCTGACAGGCTGCCGGAGATTCTGCGCCGTCGCGGACGGCTTCCCGCTGACGCCGGCGCTGCGCCACGCGCTGCCGCGTGTGCGCGCGCTGCTGTTTCAGAGCAGCAGGACGGCGGCGGGCGCCGCAAGCAGACATCACTGCAAGTAAAAGAAAGCCGCAGCGGAGCGATCCGGCTGCGGCTTCCTGCTGTTATCGGATTTCGGTTTCCGCGCGTTCCATGCGCAAATAGGCGCCGGGCGGCACGGCGATCGGACAGGCGAAGGAAAAGGGCATCATCGGGTGCGGCGTGCTCTCGATCGGCTCCCCTTCCCCGCTGCGCAGGTCGGTCACGGTCACGCGCGCCGGCGGCGCGCCGCGCATCATGATCTCCAGCGTATCGCCGGCGAAAAAGCGGTTGCGCTGCGAGGCGTAAAGCACGCCGTTTTCCCAGCGCTCCGCCACGGCGGCAACGTCCCATTTCCGCACGTAGCCGCCCTTTCCGTAAATCTCGGCGTTCTCGCGCGGCGATGAGAAATAGAAGCCGGTGCAGTATTCGCGGTGGCTGACCCGCAGCGGCTCCTCAAGGATCCAGTCCGCAGGGCGATAGGCGGGGTCAAAGCCGGACGTCGCGTAGCCGTCGAGCGCGCAGCGGTAGGCGTTGACGCAGACCGCCGTGTAATAGGCGGATTTCGCGCGGCCTTCGATCTTGAAGCTGTCGATCCCGTCGGCAGCCAGCGCCGGCAGATGCCCGAGCAGGCACATATCGCGGGAATTCAGAATGTAGGTCCCGTCAGCGTCCTCGCCGATCGGGAAGTATTCGCCGGGGCGCTTTTCCTCCTGCAGCGCGTATTGCCAGCGGCAGGGCTGCGCGCAGTCGCCGCGGTTGGAATCCCGCCCGGTCAGGTAATTGGAGAGCAGGCAGCGGCCAGAGAAGGAGACGCACATCGCGCCGTGCACGAAGCACTCGATCTCCAGCTCCCGCGGCGTTTTAGAGCGGATCTCCGCGATCTCCGCGAGCGAAAGCTCCCGGGCTGTAACAATCCGCTTCGCGCCGAGGGCATAGAGCTCGTTGGCGGCGGCATAGTTCGTCACGCCGGCCTGCGTGGAAACGTGCAGCTCCAGGCGCGGAGCATAGCGCTTCGCAAGCGCCATGACGCCGAGATCTGTCACGATCAGCGCGTCGACGCCGCAATCCTGCGCAAATGACAGAAACGCCGGCAGCGCCGCGAATTCTTCATTGCGCGGCAGCGTGTTGCAGGTCAGATAAAGCTTTGCCCCGTGCGCATGGGTCAGCGCGCAGGATTCACGCAGCTTCTCCTCGCTGAAATAGGCGGCCGCCGCGCGCATGCCGAAGCGGTCGGCGCCGACATAAACCGCGTCCGCGCCGTAACGCAGAGCGGCACGGAGCCGCTCGCCATCCCCTGCGGGCGCAAGCAGCTCCGGACATTTGTTGACGTTCATCGTTTCACCCTGAGATCAGTGGCTGTTTGCGCGCAGCACGGCGTTGCCGTTGGCGTCATGCTCCACCTGCGTGCGTGCCATATAGATCTCGCCGTATTTGTCATGACGGAAATAATAATAATCAGTGCTGTCGGGATGCAGCGCGGCATAGATCGCATCCTCGCCGGGATTGCAGATCGGTCCGGGCGGCAGACCCTGGATCAGATAGGTGTTGTAGGCCTGCTCGAAGTTGATCAGATCCGCCTGCGAGACGTTGCCGCTGAGATAGGTCGTGATATAATTCGCGGTGGAGTCGCAGGCCAGCGTCGGCCAGGAGACCGCGTGATCGAGACGGTTGTGGATGACCGACGAGATCAGACCCATCTGCTCGGTATTCGCGGCCTCGCGCTGAATGATGGAGGCGATCGTGATGACCTCGTCCATGCTCAGGCCCAGCTCCTTCGCGCGCGCGGCGTTTTCATCCGTCCACTTGCTCTTGAAGCCGTCGAGGAATTTGCGAATGACGCTGTTGGGATCGCTGCTTTCAAAGAATTCGTAGGTGTCCGGGAAGAGATAGCCCTCGAGCAGCAGCGTGCGGTTCGCATTCTTCGGAATCTGCGCCACAAAGTCATGCTCGAATTCCGTGCCGGTGATCGAGCCGATCAGCTTCTCCTTGCTGCACACGCCGTATTTCTCGAGGCGGTCGAACATCTGATAGATCGTCCAGCCCTCGGGGAAGGTCAGCGTCACGGTTTCGTCGGACTGCTGCAGCTCCTTGAATTCGTTCAGATAGCCCTCCAGCCCCATATTCTTCTCGACGTAGTAGACGCCGCTGAGATATTCCGGCGGCGGGGGCGGGGTTTTCTTGTTGAAGTTTTTCAGCCAGTCGATGCCCTTATAATAGAGCTTGCAGAGCCAGCCCTGATGGACCAGGCCGTTGTCCGAAAGCAGATCGATGATCTGCTCGGTGGTCTGATCGCTCGGCACCGTCACGGTGACCAGCTCATCGCTGCGGCTGAGCGCAAAAACGTCGTTGATGAACGAGATCGCGCAGGCGGAGAGGGCGCAGGTGATCACGATCACCACCATGAGGAAGATCGCAAACGCGGAGCGCGCGGCGCGGCGGCGGCGTTTTTTGGATTTTTTCTTCTTCTGGGGCTGCTGCCTGACCGGCTCCTCCGGCTTGACAGGACGGCGGTTGGAGAAATAGATCTCGCCGTTGAAGCGCGGCTGGGAATCCGCCGTGGGATCAACGAACACATCGTCCTCCTGGTCGTCGATATGCACCTCAAACTTTTTCTTTTCTGCAGGCTGCGGCATCAGCAGATCAAACGAAGCGGGATCCAGGAACTCATCCTCGATCACTTCCACGTTGAAAAAATCGCCTTCACCGCCTTGACCCGGAATCTGCGGATTGCGGTTCTGATCCTGATCCATATGTAGCCCCCCTTTTTTCAGTCTGTCGTATCGTTTCGAAAGCGAAAAAGCCGCTTTCGGTCAAAATCATATCCATCGTCTGATCCGTGGCTTCGACCGGCAGCGCGGACGCAACGCAGCGGTCGGCGCACAGGCCAAGCCGGATCACCGGATGAGACGCAAGATAGCGGTCATAGAATCCGGCGCCGTAGCCGAGGCGGCGGCCCGCTCTGTCAAACGCAAGCCCGGGCACCAGGCAGAGCGCCTGCGGCGTCGGGATGCAAAGCCCGCATGCCGCCGGATCCGGTTCCGGCACGCCGAAGCGGCCCGGACGCAGCACGTCGAGGGACGGGATGCAATAAAACTGCATCTGATCGCCGACGCACAGCGGCACGGCCACGGTTTTATTATGCGCCAGCGCGTGCAAAATAATCCCGCGCGTTTCCACCTCGCTGCGGATCGCAACGTAAGATAGGATCACGTCCGCCCCGCGGTAAACGTCGGACGCCGTCAGCCGCGCGCAGATCGCCGACTGCACGGCGGCGCGCTCTTCGGCCGTCATCGCGTCCCGCACGGCGGC
>JAFWCS010000133.1 GCA_017534365.1 Clostridia bacterium
ATCTTTCGGCGCAGACCGTCAGCGAGCTGCAGACGCTGCCGCCGGCAACTGTGATCCCGCAGACGACGCAGGCGGTGACGACGGCGGCAATGACGAGCCTGCTGAACACAACCCGCCCGGCGACAACTCGCCCGGCGACGACCCGTGCGACGACGACTCGTGCGGCAACGCCCCGTGCGACGACGACCCGTGCGGCCACGACGCGTCCGGTGACGACCGGTCCGACGATAACGCAGCCTGTAACGACGAAGCCCGCGACGACACATGCCGCAACAGCGGCGTCGACAACTGCTGCGCCGACGACAACGCAGCCGCCGACCCAGCCGGCAACCGATCCGCCGACGACTGCGACGACCGCAACGCAGACAACGACCGCCGCGCCGGTCACGGAAAAGGAGGCGCTGCTCGCGCAGATCAACGCCTACCGGGCGCAGAACGGCGCTTCGCCGCTCGCCGCGGATCCGACGCTCGATCAGCTCGCGGATGTGCGCGCACGGGAGCAGATGGAGCTGTTCTCCCACACTCGCCCGGACGGACGGCCGTGGTACACCGTGTATGAGGATCACGGCGTGCCCCGCGGCACAGGGTACCGCGCGGAGGATCTGGCGCTCGCGCAGCCCGGGACCTCTCCGGCCAGGTTCCTCGAGATCTGGCAGGGCTCGCCCACGCACAACGCCAGCATTCTGGACAAGACCTATGCCAGGGTCGGCATCGGGTTCCAGACGGATCCCGCAACCAACCAAAAAGCCGCCGTGCTGCTGCTCTCAAGCTGAAGAAAGGCAACGCCGGCGATTGAGTTTCAATTATTATAGAAAGGATGTTTGTTATGTGGAAAGTGCTTTTGCTCTTCGGTCTGCCGATGATGATCCCGTTTGAGATCGCCTACGGCCTGATGATGAAGGTCCTCGGCCCGCTGGGCTTCCCCGATATCCTCGGCATCATGATGTGATCGTTTTGCCGGGGCGCAGATATCGAATTCCGGCTTGAGAAGAACAGAAAAGAACAGGGTGCAGTTTACGTTGAATTCTGCACCCTGTTTGTGTTTTACTCCTGATCGACGTGATATTGCGCGTCGAGCCAGCGGAGGTAGGCTGCCGGCCAGGCGTCGGCCAGCGGCGTATTCTGCGCAAGTCCCAGACCGTGATCCCCTTCGGGATAGATCAGCAGTTCGCAGGAGAGCCTGCGCCGGGTCAGCGCGTCGGCCAGCCGCAGCGCGCAGGCGACCGGAACCGCGCCGTCGGTTGCGGTGTGCCAGATGAAGAAGGCAGGCGCGTCGTCACGCAGCATATTTTCGGAAGAGAAAGCGGCGGCCCGTTCGTCGGTATTCTCTGCGCCGAGGAAGTTTTTGCGTGTGTACGCGTGCGTGATCGCGCTGTCAAAGCTCGTCACGGCGTAGCAGGGGGCGGCGGTGCTGATGCGGCAGGAGGTGCGGTCGATCTCGTCACCCTGCGCCAGACCGTCGTCAAACAGCAGCGCGGACATGCAGCAGAGGTGGCCGCCGGCGGAGAAGCCGATCGTGCCGATGCGGTCGGGATCGACGCCCCATTCCTTCGCGTGATACCGGACGGCCCGCACGGCGCGCTGCGCATCCAGCACCGGCGCGGGATAGGCGTAGGGCGCAACGCGGTAATGGACGACCGCCGCGGCAAAGCCGTGCTTTGTGACCAGCTCCGCGATCGGATAGCCCTCGTTCCACAGGCTGACCATGGCGTAGGCGCCGCCCGGGAAGATCACGATGCAGGGCGCGGGCTTGTCGCCCTTGGCGGGATAAACCTCCATGAACGGCTGAAAGTCGCCGTATGCCGGATCAAAGCCCGGCGCGTCGCCGTCCCAAAGCTGATATCTGATCATCTGTGACACCTCATTTCGTCTTTGCTGCGTTTTCGCGTTTCATGGTCAGGGAGATCCGTTTTTTGACCGGATCGACCTGCATCACCCAGACGGTGATCACGTCGCCGACGCTGAGAATTTCGGACGGATGCTTGATATAGTGGTCCGTGATCTGCGAAATATGCACCAGGCCGTCCTGATGCACGCCGATATCCACGAACGCGCCGAAGTCGATCACGTTGCGCACCGTGCCCTGCAGCTCCATGCCGGGCTTGAGATCCTTCAGATCCATTACGTCTGTGCGCAGCATCGGCGGCGGCAGAGATTCGCGCGGGTCGCGGCCCGGGCGGATCAGTTCCTTGACGATGTCCTGCAGCGTCGGTTCCCCGACGCCGAGCTGTTCCGCGAGCGCCTGCGCGCCGGCGGTCTGCACGCGCGATGCGATGTCCGCGATCGCCGGCGTGCCGATCTGCTGCGGCGTGAAATCCAGCGTCTGCAGCAGCGCTTTGGCGGCGGCGTAGCTCTCAGGGTGCACGCCGGTATTGTCCAGCGGCTCCTTGCTTTCGGCCACGCGCAGGAAGCCCGCGCATTGCTCGAAGGCTTTTGCGCCGAGCTTCGGCACCTTTTTCAGCGCCGCGCGGCTGTGAAATTCGCCGTTTTCCTCGCGATAGGTCACAATGTTTTTGGCCACGGCCGCGTTGACGCCGGCAACGCGGGCCAGCAGCGGCGCGGAGGCGGTGTTCAGATCGACGCCGACGGCGTTGACCGCATCCTCCACAACGCCGTCGAGCGCGGCAAGCAGGGCCTTCTGCGGCATGTCGTGCTGATACTGCCCGACGCCGATGGAGCGGGGATCGATTTTGACCAGCTCCGCGAGCGGATCCTGCAGCCGCCGCGCGATCGAAACCGCGCTGCGCAGGGAGACGTCATACTGCGGGAATTCTTCGGCGGCCAGCTTCGAGGCGGAATAGACCGAAGCGCCCGCTTCGCTGACGACCATATAGGTCACACCGCAGTCCAGCTCGCGAATGACCTCGGCGGCAAACTGCTCGGTCTCTTACGTCGCCGTGCCGTTGCCGATGGAGAGGCAGTCCGCGTGATGCGTGCGGATCATGCGCTTGAGGGTTTCCTTCGCCTGCGCGCGCTGCGCGGCGGAGTGGGTGATATAAAGCACGCCCGTCTCCAGCACCTTGCCCGTGCG
>JAFWCS010000010.1 GCA_017534365.1 Clostridia bacterium
CGGTCAGGGATGACGGTGTTGCCGGTGACGCCCTTCTCAACGTCGACGTCGCTCGCCGTGATGCGCGTGGTCGGCCGGGTGGTCGAGGTCGTGGGCTTCGTGGTCGAAGTGGTCGCCTTCGCTGCGGTGGTCGCTGCGCCTTTGGTGGTGCTGACCGTTGCGGCAAGCGGGGGATTGATGACGAAGGTGGTCGCGGCGGCGCCCGTTGTCTTTGCGGCGGGCGTGCGGTTGGCAGCGCCTGCGGTCTTCACCGCGGTCGTTGCCTGCGTCGGAAGGCTGCGATTGGCCGCCACCTGGATCACGGTGGTGGCAATGCCGGCCAGCAGCGACGGCGATTCGGTCGTGGTTGCCATGGAGGCAGCACGGTTGTCGATGGCGTTGGAAATGCCGTCAAAGAAGGAATGCGTCATTTCCTCATCGTCAAGGCGGCCGCTGTCGCCGCGCTCATTCATTGAATCCTCCGGATAGCCGGATTCCGCGGCGTTGTTGATTGCCGCTGCGGCGTCGGTGCGCAGGCTGCCGGTTTCGATCGCGTTGGAGCGGCTGCCCATCACAAAGATCAGCACGCCGCAGAGGATCAGCGCGGCCACAATGCCGAGAATGGCAAACAGCAGGGATTTGTGCATGCCCTTCTTCTTCGGCACGGCGTCGGTCGGCGGGGCGAGCCCTTCCTCGGCGGAAAGCGTATTCATCATGCTGCAGACATGCAGCACCGCCGCTGTGGCGAGCTGCTGCTCCGATTCCTCCGGCAGAGCGAACACGTCCGCCGCCCTGGCGCAATCGGAATCCGCAACGCTGACCGTGACGTAGGTCGCGCCGGATTCGTCGGTCTGCGGCGCGGAAACGGCGACGCCCAGCTCGGCCTGCGCCGCCTCTTTGGCCGCGCGGGCCTGCGCATGGATATCCATGCCTTTTTTCTTTTTGCCGCCCTTGATCTCTGTGGGAATGAAGACCGTATCCGCCTGCGGCGCAGCAAGAATGACCTTCAGCAGCAGCGCGGCGGCTTCCGTATCCGCCACGGCGATCTTTTTGCCGCGGGCAACCACGGTGCGCACGTCCGAGGCCAGCTGCTCCGCTCTGGTCGGCACGCGTTTGACCGGCAGCTCCCGCAGGATCTCCTCCGTCGGCAGCGCGGAAAGCACCTGCGCGTCGGCGGGCAGGAACAGCACGCGGCTGTTGCCGCCGCGGAACGCAAAGGCGGAATACTTGCCCTGCGGGCCGGGGAAAACTGCTGCGCCCACCGGCACGGCAGATTCCAGATCCGCCGCTCTGCCTTCCAGTCCGCTGCCTTCCAGCGCGGCGAGGATGGGTTTGCTCTTGACGGCTTTGCTGCCGAAGGCTTTGATCAGGCGCAGCTTGGCCGCGGTGTAGTTTGCGGGCGCTGCTGCGGCGATGACGGTGCCGCCCTCTGCTTGCGCGGCGCTGACAACAGCCGCGCAAAAGGCGTCGTGATCGGGATACAGTTCGGGCTCCGGTGCGTCGGATCTGCCGAACAGCAGGGATCTGAGATCCGTTGTGTCAGCGGCGGGATCGCCGAGAATACACAGCCGTATCTGTTGTTCCATTCTGTTTCACCGTTCCTTCCATTGGGACAATTGATGCGGGGCGCGGGAATCGTTTACCAGCGGGCGTCCGCCTCATAGGGATTGCTCTTCTTATTGGCGTCATACCACGCCTGCGGGTATTTCGGATTCTGATTCATCACGGCGCGGGAGGTATCCACCGTCACGCTTTCGCCTTCGCGGCGCAGACGGGCGACCACGACCAGGCGCGCGCCTTCAAAATCATAACAGCAGGTGGAGAGGGTCAGGATCTTGTCGTCTCTGTTGAGGTCGACGCCGGTAGTGTAGAGCTTGCGTTTGTCGATCTCTTTGATATATTCCGAGAACTTGGTGGGTCCCACGTCGATGAAATTATAGGGGAAGAGATAGCCGTTATCCTGACTGGGGCTGGAATTTGTGATGAAAACCGCATAGACGAACCAGGTGAAATCGCC
>JAFWCS010000134.1 GCA_017534365.1 Clostridia bacterium
GTCCAGTTCGCTCATCACGTCGTCAGCAGTACGATCGGACATTCGCCCGTCACGTCGCGGATCACCGACGCCTCGCCGAGCTTGAGTGCCAGCGCGCAGGAGCGCTGCTGCCCCTGCGAACCGTATATGCGCGCGTCCCGCCCGTCGAGCTGCAGCACGAGATCGTCCGCATGGGGACCGACGTTTGTATACAGCCGCTTCAGATCGGCCTCGCGGGAGCGATCGAGCGACGCCATCAGCTTTTCGAGGATCGCCGTTTCATCCGCGGTCTCCCGCTGAAAATCATAATAAAATGAAAACGTTTCATTGCCGCCGCTGATGCCGCGATAGATCTCCGTCGCAGCAGCGTTCAGTTTCTCGAGATACTGCAGTCTGTATTGAATGATCCTTGTGCCGAGCTTAACCAGCTCTGCATCCCACGGCGCCATCATGGCCGCGTCAAATTTGCGCTCGACAATTTTTTTCAGCAGCGCGTTGCGCTGATCCAGCGCGCGTTTATAATTGGAATACAGCAGCGCGTAATTCGGCTTCATCAGGCTCAGCGCAATATCCATCAGCCTGCGCCGCTCGGCCGGCCCGTCCTGCACGACAGACAGGGTCTGCGGCGAAAACACGACTGCGGGGAAGCGCCCCATCATCGCGCGGGGCGAAGCCTCCTTCACGCCGTTGAGCGTGATTTCTTTGCGCGCATGGATGCGCATTTCCACCGTCTGCCCGCGTCCTGCAGAAAAAAACTGATCCGTGATGACCGCTTCTTTTGCGCCGTCCGCAACCAGATGCGCGTTTTTATGGCTGCGAAAGCTGTAAAAGCCCGTGAGCATCCACAGGCTTTCGATCAGATTGGTTTTTCCCTGGCCGTTTTTTCCGAAAATCACGTTCATTTCCGGATCCGGCGTCATCCGGACCGCCGCAAGATTGCGGAAGCGCTCCGCGGCGTGCTGCTGCACATACATCGCGCCTCACTCCACGAGATAGATTACGTTTTCAAATTCGACGCTGTCGCCCGGACGCAGTTTTCGCCCGCGCTGGGTGCAGATTTCATTGTTGACGCGCACAGCGCCGTCCTGCACGACCAGTTTTGCGTGCCCGCCGGTCTGCACGGCGTCACAGAGCTTTAAAAACGCATCCAGCTTGATGAATTCCGTTTTGATTTGAATTGTTTCGCGGCGTTTTTCAACGCGCTTCACCTTTATCTTCATTCTTCAACCTCACAGGCAGGATCAAAAACAGGAAGCTGTCGCCGCTGTGCGGCACGATCAGGATCGGACGGATCGCGCCGCTGAGCAGGATCCGCACTTCGTCCGTTTCGCAGTTGCGCAGTGCGTCGAGCATATATTTATTGTTAAAGCCGATCGTCAGCCCCTCGCCCTCGATCTTGCATTCCATACGGTCCTGCGCCGTGCCGAGAGAGGAAATGCAGGACATCTGGATCTCATTGTCTTCAAACGTGCATTTGATGGGGCTCTTGATTTTATCCGTGATAATCAGCGAGGTGCGGTCCACACAATCCATCAGCTGACGCGTGTCCGCCGTGATCACGGTTTTTGCCGAATCGGGGATCGCCGATTCATATTTCAGAAATTCGCCGTCGAGCAGGCGGGAAATGATGCCGTAATTGCCGACGTTGATCTCAATATGCCGCTTGCCCACGCCGATGCGGATCGGTTCTTCTTCGTCCGACATCAGCTTGATCACTTCGGACAGCGTCTTCGCCGGCACGACGAAGGTCAGGTCTTCCCCCTCATACGCGATCTCTTCGTTTCGGATTGCCAGGCGCACACCGTCCACGGCGATCAGGCGCAGATGATTCTCCCGCACCTCGAAGCGTATGCCGGTATGCACGATCTTGCTGTCCTTCGCGGCGACGGAAAAGATCGTTTTACGGATCATATCTTTCAGCAGCGTCTGCTCGATTTCAACCGGATAGCCGCCCATCACGGCCGGCAGCTCGGGATATTCCTCTGCGGAGATCCCGATCAGCGTAGAGGAAAATGCGCCGCTGCGAATGGAAGCGATATTGCGTGAGTCACTGTCGATGGATACCACGTCCGCCGGCAGCTTGCGCAGCGTTTCGCTGAACATATGGGCGTTGATGACCAGCGCACCTTCCTCCTCCACGTTGGCGGAGATCGTCGTGGTGATGCCCATTTCCAGATCGTAGCCTGTCAGATAGAGCGTCTGATCCTTTGCCACGAGCAGAATGCCTTCGATCGCGGGGATCGCGGTTTTGGTTGACGCCGCGTGAGAAACATTCTGGCAGGCGGATGCGAGCGCGGCCGTATCACAATACAATCTCATTCTTGGTTCCTCCTTATGCATCTGGGTGCCGGTTGCCGGTTTGCCGCGAAGCAGAAGAAAAAGGAAAGCTGCGGCAAAACAGCAAAGATATGACAATCATTATTTTAGTAGTAGTAGTAGGGGGCGTGGAAATGTTGGAAAACCGCGGGACCCCTTGATATACGGAAAAAGCAGCGGTTCATTTTTCCACTTTTGGGCGTGGAAAAAATGCGGGCTTCCACCTCCCTTTTTTTGGCGGGTGGAAACTGTGAAAGCTGTGCATTGAAAGTTGAGAACTTTGTGGAAAACTGCAAGCAAAAAAATGAATATAAAGAATGAATATGAATTCATTTTTTAAAGCGTCTGGCGGCCTTCCATCGCGCGGATCAGCGTGAATTCATCGGCATATTCCAGATCGGCGCCGACCGGGACGCCGTAGGCCAGCCGCGTCACACGCACGCCGAGCGGCTTGAGCAGGCGGGAGATATACATCGCCGTCGCTTCCCCCTCCACGGTCGGGTTCGTGGCCATGATGACCTCCTGCACCGTGCCGTCGCCCAGACGCTGCAGCAGTTCTTTGATGCAGAGATCCTCCGGATTGACGTCGTTCATCGGCGAGATCACGCCGTGCAGCACGTGATAGAGGCCGTTGTATTCGTGCGTGCGTTCAAAGGCGCTCACGTCGCGGGGATCCTCAACCACGCAGATCACGCTGCGGTCACGCGCGGGGGAAGCGCAGACGCTGCAAAGTTCGCTGTCTGTCAGATTGCAGCAGCAGCTGCAGCGCCGGATCTTCGCCCGGGCTTCCATGATCGTATCGGTGAACTGCTGCGCTTCCTGCTCGCTCATGGCAAGCATATGAAAAGCGAGCCGCTGCGCGCTCTTTTTGCCGATGGAGGGCAGACGCGCAAACTGATCGATCAGCCGGTCCAGCGAGGGGGTGAAACCGTCCATCAAAGCAGACCCGGGATCGACAGGCCGCCCTTGGCCTGCTCCATGCCCTTTTCCATGGCTTCATTCGCCTTGCGGATGCTTTCGTTTGTGGCGGAGATGATCAGATCTTCCAGCATTTCCACATCTTCGGGATCGACCACTTCGGGATTGATGCGGATCGCGGTCACTTCATGCGCGCCGGTGACGACGACTTCCACCGTGCCGCCGCCGACAGAGGAGGAAAACTCGGTCGCTTCCACTTCTTTTTGGATGCGTTCCATATTTTCCTGCATTTCCTGGATCTTTTTCATCATGTTGTTGCCGCCCTGCGGGGCGCCGGGAATACGTGCTTTCATGATTTATTCCTCCGTATCGGTATTTGCCTGATCTTGATTGAATACATTGATTTTTGATTTGAGATTTTCGAGCGGGCTGACGGTTTCCTTCGGTTTTTCCGCTTTGGAAACCGCGATTTTCATGCGGAAGCCGAGCGTATCCGCCACCGCGCGGCTCAGCGCGCGCGAATGTGTATCCGAGCAGATGAAATCATACAGCGTCGGGTTGTCGGAATTGATCAGCAGGCGGCTGCTGCGCACCTGCGCCGAGGTTTCCGCCAGAATGCCGAACAGGGGCATATCATACGTTTTCAGCCGGTCGAGCACTTCCGCCCAGGCTTCAAAGGGCCCGTCGGGCAGCGTTTGCGCCGGCGCGGCGGGCTGCGCGGACGTCTGCGGTGCGGCAGGCGGCGCTTCCGGTGGCGGCGGCGGGTCCGGCTGATCCGCAGCAACTGTTTCTGTCGGCGCAGGCGCTGCTTGCGGCTGCCCGGCGGAAAGCGCGGAGATTGCGGCCTCCAGCGCAGCCAGACGCGCGGTCAGCTCCGGTGCGGGCGTTACGTCCGCACCCTGCAAGGCGCAAAGCCGCACGAGCGCCGCTTCCAGCGTCACCCGCTGGTTGACTGCGGTTTTCAGCGTCGCTGCGGTATCGGTCAGCACCGCGAGACAATCCAGAAGCTTTGAGAGCGGCAGTTCCGCTGCCCGGTCTTTTAACTGCTGCAGTTCTTCCGCGGAGCAGATGATCAGTCCGTCGCAATTTTTGACCACTTTTGCAATCAGCAGATTGCGAAAATGCAGCGTCAGCTCGGAACAGATGCTCTTGACGTCGCCGCTTTCTGCATAAAGCTTTGCGGAAAGCGCCAGCGCAGCGGGAAAATCGCGCGCCGCGATCGCCTGAGAAAAGGCGAACATCTGCGCCGTGTCGGCAATGCCGGCCGCTGCGGAGACCTGCGCTTCGTCGATTTCCGAACCGGAGGCGAGGCAGCGGTCAAAGAGGGAGAGCGCGTCGCGCATGCCGCCGTCCGCAATGCGGGCGATCAGATGGGCGGCGCCGTCGGTGAGCGTGATCTGCTCCTGCCCGGCGATATATTGCAGGCGGCGCGTGATCTCCTGCGCGTCGATGCGCTTGAAATCGAACCGCTGGCAGCGGGAAAGGATCGTTGCTGGCAGTTTATGGATCTCGGTCGTGGCGAGGATAAAAATCACGTGCGCCGGCGGCTCCTCCAGCGTTTTCAGCAGTGCGTTGAACGCGCCGATGGAGAGCATGTGCACTTCGTCGATGATGTAAACGCGATAGGTTGTGTTGACCGGCGTGAAGTTGGCCTCCTCCCGCAGGTCACGGATATTGTCAACGCTGTTGTTGCTTGCGGCGTCGATCTCGATTACGTCGAGAATGCTGCCGCCGTCAATACCGCGGCAGATCTCGCATTGATTGCAGGGGTTGCCGTCTGCGGGATGCAGACAGTTGACCGCCTTGGCCAGAATTTTTGCGCAGGAGGTTTTGCCCGTGCCGCGCGAGCCTGTGAAAAGATAAGCGTGGGAGATCCGCCCGCGCTGCAGCTCATTTTTGAGCGTTTTTGTCACATGGGGCTGACCGTAAACGTCGTCAAAGGTCTGGGGCCGCCATTTGCGATAAAGCGCCTGATACACGGGAACACCTCCTTTTTCAAAATAGAAAAGCTTTATTTCGGTCATATGGCGGCAGGCAGACTGTGGCGCACAGAACTGACCGCTTAATGCTGCTCGGTTCACCCGCCTGACATGGTTCACGGTGTTCTGTCGCACAGGACCCACACGCCACATGACCCAAATAAAGCTTTCTTCGCTCGTATTGGTTCACTATATTATATAATAAAATGTTTATAATATCAAGAGTAAATTCCTGTTTTCCGCAAGAATTTTTAAATTATTCACAGAAAACGAGCGGCATTGTTGCCGAAATCCGCTCAAGTGCCGAAATTGCGGGCGGCACTTGACAGAGTGCGCTTTCCGGTGGTATGATAAACCGAAAACAAAAACGCAGGGAGGATGCACGGCATGGAAAAAAAGGAAATGATTTATGAAGGCAAGGCGAAAAAGGTGTTTCGCACAGACGATCCCGCGCTGCTGATCGTGGATTATAAGGACGACGCGACGGCATTCAACGGCCAGAAGCGCGGCACCATCGGCGGCAAGGGCATCATCAACAACAAAATGTCCAACTATCTGATGGCGATCCTGGAAAAAGAAGGCGTTCCGACCCATCTGGTGCAGGAGCTGAGCGAGCGCGAAACGCTGGTGAAATGCGTGAAGATCGTGCCGCTGGAGGTCATCATCCGCAACATCGCCGCCGGTTCGTTCTCCGCGCGTTATGGTGTGGAGGAAGGCACGCCGCTGAAAATCTCCACCATCGAATTTTCCTATAAGAACGACGATCTCGGCGATCCGCTGATCAATGATTATCACGCGCTCGCGCTGGGTCTTGCCACCGAGAAAGAGATCGAAACGATCAAAAAGTATGCCTTCAAGGTCAACGACGTCCTGCGCGCCCTCTGGGCCAAGCGCGGCGTGACGCTGGTCGATTTCAAACTGGAATTCGGCCGCCTTGCGGACGGCACCATCGTGCTGGCCGACGAGATCAGCCCCGATACCTGCCGCTTCTGGGATGCGGAGACCGGCAAAAAGCTGGATAAGGACCGCTTCCGCCGCGATCTGGGCAACGTCGAGGACGCCTATACCGAGATCATCGGCCGCCTGGTGGACGGAGAATAATCGGAACAGAACAGAATCACAACAGCGCTTCCGGCAAGCTTTCGGGCTGCCGGAAGTTTTTTTTCGGCGGTTCGTAGGGCAAGCATACATGCTTGCCGTTGTGAAATCACGCCGCTCGAGCCAATGGCGACACACCGTAGGGAACGTTCTCCGCTTCCGCGTCGGTCGGTGCTTCTACCTGCGGCAGAGGTCTCCACTGGAGACCCGCACCGTCCCGGCGTTCCGTCACGGCGAAACGCCGCGAAACAACCCCTCCGCCGCAACCCCTCCACCGCCTTCGGCGGCACCTCCCCTTACACAGGGGAGGCGAAGCACGCCGGGAGATCGACGATTCGTAAAAATAGCGCCGCGCAGCCGAAAAAGCTGCGCGGCGCGCATGTTTAATTATGATTGATTATCCGCTTGTGCGCTGGGAGAGGCCTTTGATATTCGTGACCGCCCAGTCGAAGGTATCGGTGGTCAGGATGCTGTCGCAATAGGGGCATTTCGCGCTGTGGTTCAGGTCGATCGGCGCGCCGCAGTTCGGGCAATAGTTGACCGTCGTGCCTGTGGAGCTGCCGGTGGTCACGCCCGTGGTGCGTTCGAGCACCCATTCATAATGCATGAATTTTTCGGCCGTATTGCTGCCGCGCACGATCGCGCCGGAGGCGTCGTTTACCACGTAATCCACGATGCGGGTGCGCAGCTGCGCCACCACAACGTCCTTGCCGCTCTGCTGCTTCCAGCCCATGAGCTCCACGCCCAGCACGGCGATGCGCTCGATGCGGTTGGTCTGGTTCTGCTTGCGGTAGTTATTCTCCAGCTGCCGATCGCATTGCGCGTAAAAAGCGTCCGTCAGATAGGGCCGCAGGGGTTCGAGATCCTTCTCCTGCCAGGCGTTCTGGAACTGCACGTACAGGTTGGAGAGCTTCTCCTGAAACGCCGCGCTGTCAAAATCGGGGTCGATCTGCAGGTAGTCCTGCATCGGGCGCAGGGTGCTTTGATCCGTCGGCGTCGCGCCCGGCGCGACCACCGGCTTGTGCGCCGGTTTATTGGATTTGCGCAGGATCGCACGGATAAAGAGGAAGGCCAGCACGACGAGAATGATCAGAAACACCACGCCGAAGCCCTGCGTCGTCGTATCGGAAAAACCGGAACCGCCGCCTGAGCCGCCGCCTGAGCCGAAGGGGATGACGATCCCGCCGCCGTCATAATCATCGTCGTCGCTGCCCCAGTCCCAATCGGAATCGCCGGAGTCCCAGCTGTCGCCGGAATCCCAGCTGTCGCCGAAATCGGAATCGCCGCCGATGTCGCCGAAATCCGCGTGACCCAGCGCCGCGAAGCTGACCGCGAAGCAGAGAAAGACCGCGAGCACGCAAAGGATGCGTCTGAATTTCATACTGTTTCCTCCTTCCAGTCGGCAAAGAATGCCTCGATCGTTTCTTTTGTTGCCGTGACCGCGCCCTGCGCGAGCTGCGGTTTGCCGCCGCCCCGCCCGCCGCAGGCTGCGTTGAGCGCCTTGGCCGCCCCACGCACGTCCGCCGTGCGGCTGGCCAGCGCGTATTTATAATCGCCGTCGCTGCCGGCGAAGGCCGCCGCCAGCGTGACGCGGTCCGCGAGCGCGTCCGCGAGCTGCCGGGCGTCATCCGCAGAGCCGTCCGCATAAAAACGGCAGGCCGCAGCGCCCTTCGCATCTGCGCACAGCGCCGCAAAGAGCTGCCGTTTTACGCCGCCGAGGGCGAAATCCAGCGCTTTGTTTTTTTTCTGCAGCTTTTCCACCGCCTGCGAGATCTCATTGGGCTTCGCGCAAAGCAGCGCGGAGACCGCCGCCGTCTGCGCGTTTTTTTCGCGGTAATCCGCGAGCGCCCGGCGGCCGATCTGCAGCGTGACGCGCACGCCGCCTTTATAATTCATGCAATCCGTGACCTTGATGATCCCGACCTCGCCCGTGCGGGCGACGTGCGTGCCGCAGCAGGCGCAGAGATCGATCCCGGGGATCCGCGTCAGACGCAGCTGCCCTTCGACCTCTTTTTTGCTGCGGTAGCTGCAGCGCTCCGCCTCGGCAGGGGAGGGGCAAAGTGTTTCGATCGGCAGATCGCGGTAGACGGCTTCGTTGGCGAGCGTTTCGATCCGCGCAAGCTCCTCCGGCGTAATTTTGCCGTCGAAATCGACCGTGACTGCGGTTTCGCCCATGTGGAAGCCGACGTTGTTCCAGCCGCAGACGCTGTGCACGACGCCGGAAAAGATGTGCTCGCCGGAATGCTGCTGCATCAGCGTGAAACGCCGGTCGAAGTCGATTTCGCCATGCACTGCGCCGGCAAGAGGCCGATCACAGAAATGCACGGGGTTGCCGCCGCGCAGCTGCGTGTCCAGCACCCGCGCTTCGCCGAGCCGGCCGGTATCGCCGGGCTGGCCGCCGCCCTCCGGAAAGAACGCCGTGCGGTCCAGCGTGACGGCAAAGCGGCCGTTCTCTTCCACGCAGGCAAGCACCGCGGCGTCAAACGCCGCGCAGTAAC
>JAFWCS010000135.1 GCA_017534365.1 Clostridia bacterium
ATGAGGAAGAGATGAAGGCCACCAAGGTCGACACCTGGGACGGCTCCGTCGGCGGAGATCAGTAATCCGAGCAAACCCGCAGCACCGGCATTGAGTTCCCTCGATGCCGGTGCTTTTCATCCGTTGAAAGGACGGTGACCCGATGAAAAAAAACGCCCGCTTTCTGTGCCTTTTGCTGACGCTGGCTCTGCTTTGCGCCGGTTGCAGCGTCCGGACGCCGGACGGAACCCCGCCGCAGAGCAGCGCAGCCGAAGACCGCACGGAAAGCGCCACGCGGATCGAAGCCTATGATCCGGCCGGCTCGCTGCCCGTCGGCGCCCTGCGCCGGATCCTGCTTGTCGGCGATCCGGATGCAGCCGTGCAGGCGGCCGCCGCGCTGGCGGCGGAGATCTGGAACGCTGCCGGCCTGCCGTCTTCCGCGCTCCGCGCAGAGCCGGGGCGCTTCTCCGAAAAAATGGCGGGCGACCTCGTCGCAATTCCCGATCCGGCGCTGCCGAAAGAAGCGTTCTCGGCAGTCGTTACGGAATCGAATCTCTATCTGTATTACGCGCCGGGCGACGCGCGCGGCCTGCTTTACGGCGCGCAGGATCTGCTCCGCCAGGCGCTGCAGTCGGCGGACAGCACGCTGCCCTGCGGCGAGCTTCGCCGGGTTCCGGAGACCGCCGAGCGCACGATGATGCTTGACTGCGCGCGCAAACAGTGGTCCGTCGCGTGGGTCAAAAACCTGATCGCCCAGCTCTCCTGGATGGGCTTCAACGCGCTGGAGCTGCATATGACCGAGGAGCAGGGCATGCGCTGCAACATCTGGCGCGACCGCGCGGGCAGCCCCGTGCCGGACTGCAACGGCAACGATTTCTCGTTCCTCTGCGGCGGCACGAACGTCTCGTGGAATCCGGACTATGCCGAAGACGCCGACGCCTGCTGGTGTCGCGATGATCTGATTGAGATCCTCGACTGCGCCGCGCGGTTCCGGATCGACGTGATCCCCGCCGTGGATCTCCCCTGCCACTGCCGCAATCTGATCCGGCGGTGTGAAGCGGCGGAGGAACTGCGTTTCCGCTTCCGCGGCAACGAGTACGACGCGGCAAACGAACCCCTCGCCGCCGACGGCTCCGGCGGCAACACGCTCAACCTCGCCTGCGGACCGGCGCGCGATCTCGGCCTCGCCGTGACGGAAGCTTACGCGGCCTTTTTCAAGGCGTATGGCTGCGACCGCTTCGGCATCGGCGCGGATGAGGTCACCGCCGCAGAAGGCGCCTTTGCGGACTACGCTTCGCAGGGCGGCGGCGAAAGCACGCTCGACGGCTGCATCCGCTACGTCAACGAGCTGTGCGCCCTGCTCAAGGGCATGGGCTACACCGTGCGGGCAAACAACGACGATCTGTTTTCAGAATCCGCGGCCATCCCGGTCGACCCCGGCCTGCAGATCTGCTACTGGCTGGCAGCCGATCGCGGCCCCGGCAGCGTGCAGGCGCTGATCGATGACGGGCGGCAGCTTTTCAACTGCATGAACAGCAGCTGCTACTACGTCCTGCGGCAGTCCGGCAGCGGCGTCGACGCGCGCAGCCCCGCCTGCGGCACCTGGGATTTCCATCACGCGACAGCCGAACGCATCTATGCGGGCTGCGGCGGGGGCTGCGGCTTTGACGACTGCCGCTCCCCCGGCGGCTGGAACCCCTCGCATCTCTGGGATTACAACAGCCGGACGCAGACGGCGGTCACGGGCGAGCATCTGGCCGGCGCTTACTTCTGCCTCTGGGCAGACTGGGCAGGTCTGGACACGGAGGACCACCTGTTTTTCCGCACGGACGAGCTCGGCCTCGTGCCGCGCCTGTGGGCGTCGGCAGCCAAGATGTGGGATTGGGACGCTGAAGAAGCCGTCCCGTGGGAGACCTTCGAGGCCGGCCTCGCGCCCGTCCTTTATTCTCCGCTGATCGGGAACTGACGCCTCGCGTCTGCGGGCGCAAAATGAGTATGAAAAAGCCGCACCGCGCATACCTGACGTATGCCGGTGCGGCTTTGACGCTTTTCAGTCGATCCTGCGGCGCAGAATCCATCTCCGGTTCCGGATCAGAGCCCCACAAGGAAGCGTGTGATCCTGAATCTGGATGCCAGTTCGCAGATGATATAGCAGGCGAGCACGCTCAGCAGCACCTGCGGCAACATCCAATAAACGTTGACCGTGAACAGTTTATCAATCACGATCAGGATGATCACTCTTGTGAAGGAATCAATCAGCATAAACTGATACGAATAGGAAGACAGCTTGACGATCAACTTATTGGGCTTGCAATAG
>JAFWCS010000136.1 GCA_017534365.1 Clostridia bacterium
CTGAATGAACAGCTTGAAGCCGCCGTGGCGGACGATCCCAATAAGCCCGTTTTCGTGTATCAGCACCCGCACCCCTTCAGCACCATTTACGGCAGCGTCAACTGGAGCGACGCGCTCATCCGCGCGCAGCGTGAGAGCGGCCGTCAGGTCGGCGTCTGCTTCCAGAACCGCTACAATCCCGCCGTGCAGGCGCTCAGAGCGGCGCTCGCGCAGCCGGAAACCGGTCCCGTGGAGGCGATCCGCGCCTTTGTGACGTGGAACCGCGGCAAAGACTATTATTCCGACGACTGGCACGGGACCCGCGCGCTCGAGTGCGGCGGCGTGCTGATCAATCAGGCGATCCACACGGTCGATCTGATCCAGTATCTCGGCGGCGGCTGCAAAGCCGTCACCGGCCACGTCTCCAACGATCACCTGCAAGGCGTCATTGAAGTGGAGGATACCGCCGCGCTGCGCATGACGCTTCAGAACGGCGGCGTTGCGCTGCTCTACGCGACCACCGCCTACAGCGAGGATGCCCGGGTGCTCATTGAGATCCGCTGCGCCAACGCGGTTTTTCGCCTGGAGGGCGGGGATCTGCTCTTCCGCATCGAAGCGGACGGCACGCCGGTCAGACTGCCGACGCAAGCGCCGGCGGAAACGCTCGGCAAGCAGTATTGGGGCGGCGGCCACACGGCGCTGATCCGGGATTTTTACGACCATCTGGCTGCCGGCACGCCCTTCCCCATCGACGCGGTCGAGGGCGGCAAGGCCTGTGCAATCGTTGCGGCCTGCTACCGGTCGGCCGGCGGCGAACTTGAAGGAAAGGAAGTTCAATTATGACGTATGAAAACCTGAAAGATAAAGTTGCCGTCATCACGGGCGGCGGCGGCGTGCTCTGCGGCGGCTTCGCCAGGGATCTCGCCGCGCAGGGCGCGAAAGTCGCGATCCTCGATCTGCGCGAAGAAGCGGCGCAGGCCGTGGCGGACGATATCACGGCGGCAGGCGGCTGCGCGATCGCCGTCGGCGTCAACGTGCTGGAGGCGGAAAGCCTCGAGGCGGCGCGGCAGCGCGTCAACGCGGCGCTCGGCACCTGCGATATTCTGATCAACGGCGCGGGCGGCAACAGCCCCAAGGGCACGACGACCAAGGAAGCCTATGAGCCGGGCGATCTGGAAGCGGCGGCAGCGGACGTAAAGACCTTTTTCGATCTGGATCCGAGCGGCATTCAGTTCGTTTTCAACCTCAATATTCTCGGCACGCTCCTGACCACGCAGTGCTTCGCCAAGGATATGGTGAATAAAGAAAGCAGCACGATTCTCAACGTTTCGTCGATGAACGCCTTCACCCCGCTCACGAAGATCCCTGCATATTCTGCCGCCAAGGCAGGCGTTTCCAACTTCACGCAGTGGCTGGCCGTGCATTTTGCGGACGCCGGCATCCGCGTGAACGCGATCGCGCCCGGCTTCTTCTCAACGAATCAAAACAAGACCCTGCTCTATAACGAGGACGGCTCGCTGACGCCGCGCTCGAATAAAATCATTTCCCACACGCCGCTGCGCCGCTTCGGCGTGCCCGCCGATCTGACCGGAGCGCTGCTCTTCCTCTGCGACGAATCGCAGTCCGGCTTCATTACCGGCGTGATCCTGCCGGTGGACGGCGGCTTCTCCGCTTACTCCGGGGTTTAATCAGATAACATAGCAGCAGCCGGTCAGGCTTTCACCTGACCGGCCTTTATTATAAGATGGACGTGAGCGTCAGAAGCGGCAGCGTCTCCGTCCAGATCTGCGGAAAATCCGTCAGCGGCAGCGGATTCCTCCCCACCCCGATCTCAACGGTATAGCCCGGCTTGTTGAACGCGGCGATGAACCAATCCTTGAAGCCGCCGAAGGAAGCGAGTCGGCGTTGTCGCTGAGCTTGTAGCCACTCGCCGCTGAAAACAGCTCTGCAAGCGCACGGCTGTCCGGCGGCAGGCGCTCACTGTAGCGCCAGAAGATCTCCCGCCCCTGACTGTGCAGCGCGATCAACATACGCGGCAGGCGCGCGTTGCACAGGGCGACCATTGCCTGCGTTTCCGGTTCGCTCTCCGGCGTCGCCCCGCCGTATCGGCGCGGCGCGGGGCCGGTGATGCCGCTGTCGATCTCCAGCTCCCGCAGCGCTTCCCAGTTCGCGTCGAAATTATGGTTGATATCCACGCCGCGGGCGTTCGCGTTCCAGTCATCCGGGCTGCCGGCAAGGAGTGAAGCGACCAGCGGCGCATAGTCCCCGGCCGCTTCCGGGCCGCGCAGCGCGATCTCGACGCCGTCGGGATTGACGCAGGGAACGATCAGCACCGACCGCGTGACGCTGCGCCCCTGCGCCAGCCAGAGCAGGCCGTTTTCCGCCTGCGCACGCAGCAACGCCTCGGCAAACCGCAGCGCGAGCAGGCAGGTCAGCCACTCCTGCCCGTGCGTCCCGCCCGCGATCAGCAGCGGATCTGCGCTTCTGCCGATCTCCAGCGCATAGATCGGCCGGTCGCAGAGCGAGCGGCCGACCGTGCGCACCCGCAGCGCGGGATAGGCGTCCTGCAAAGAAAAAATCATTTTTCTCTGGTTTTCCGTTGTCATCGGCTGTGGTTTTGTGATATAATCCATATGCATCCCCCCATAGGATTCTATGCGCCTGCTATTACAACTGTTTCGGAGGCTGTTATGAAACTGGAAGAAACCACCGTTGCGAAAAACTACGTTTATGAAGGCCGGATCATCAAGGTCCGCTGCGACGACGCCCTGCTGCCGGACGGCAAGCCCTGCATCCGCGAGGTCGTGGAGCATACGGGCGGCGTGTGCGTCGCGGCGCTGACAGACGAAAACGAGCTGCTGTTTGTGCGGCAGTTCCGCTATCCTTACGGCGAGATCCTGCTCGAGCTGCCCGCCGGCAAGCTGGAGGCGGGCGAAGATCCGCTTTTTGCCGGCAAACGGGAGCTGGAGGAGGAGACCGGCTGCATCGCGGCGGAATACTATGACCTCGGCAAATTCTACCCCTCGCCCGGCTACTGCGGCGAGATCATCCACCTCTACCTTGCCAGGGCGCTGAGCAAAACGCAGATGCACCCGGATGAAGACGAATATCTCGAGGTGCTGAAAATGCCGGTTGCCGAGGCGGTCGAACGCGTGATGAACGGCGAGCTGCGCGACGGCAAGACGCAGGCCCTTGTGCTGCGCGTGGCGGAAATGCTGCGCACCGGCAAATGGGGGAGGCGGATCTGATGGCGCTGCTGCTTGCTTCCGCATCCCCGCGCCGCCGGGAGCTGCTGACGCTGGCCGGCGTGGACTTCACGGTCTGTGTTTCCAATGCGGATGAATCCGTGCCCGCGGGCACGCCGCCCGCGCAGGCCGCCATGCTGACCGCAGAGAAAAAGGCGCGCGCCGTGGCACAATCGCATCCGGAGGACGCCGTGCTCGGCGCGGATACGATCGTCGTGGACGGCGACGCCGTGCTCGGCAAGCCGCATTCTCCCGGCGAAGCGAAGGCCATGCTGCGGGAGCTCTCGGGCAAAACGCACGCGGTCATCACGGGCGTGTGCATCGTGAAGGACGGGCAGGCGGAGACCTTTTATCATGAAAGCAAGGTCACCTTCTATCCGCTGAGCGACGCGGAGATCGACGCCTACGTCGCCACCGGCGAACCGATGGACAAGGCCGGAGCTTACGGCATCCAGGGCCGCGGCTGCACGCTGGTGGAGCGCATCGAGGGCGATTATTTCAATATCGTCGGTCTGCCGGTCGCCGAAGTCGTGCGGCGGCTGAAAACAGCAGGCATTGCATAAAAAGGAAAAGCGAGGGATCCGGCCTTCCGGCTGTTCCCTCGCTTCTTGTTTTTCTGTTGTCAATCTCGATATTTGCGCACGATCTTCATCGTCGTGGTCTTGGGGAATTCGTCGTCGCGCACCTTGACCTTCGCGATATTCTTGAAGATCGGCATCCTGCGGTTGAATTCGTTGACGTCGTCCTTGATGCGGCTGCGCGCGTCGGGATACTCCTCCTCGTTGAGGAAGAATTCCGCGACGATTTTTTCATCCTCCTCGTAGACCAGCACTTCCTTGACGTAGTCGATGCAGGCGAGCTTGTCCTCGAGCTCCTCCGGCGAAACGTTCTTGCCGTTGGAGAGGACGATCAGATTCTTCTTGCGCCCGACGATGAAGAGATAGCCGTCCTCGTCGATGCGGCCGTAGTCGCCGGTCTTATACCATTCGCCGTCGAAGGCTGCGGCCGTCGCCTCCGGCTCGCCGTAATACCCCTGCATGACGTTGGTGCCTTTGACGAAGATCTCGCCGACGCCCTCCTCATCCGGGTCGTTGATCTTGATGTCGCAGCAGCCGAGCGGGCGGCCGACGCTGCCGAATTTGTGATTGACCGGCGTGTTGCAGGTCACGCCCGGCGAGCATTCGGTGGTGCCGTAGCCGTTGA
>JAFWCS010000137.1 GCA_017534365.1 Clostridia bacterium
AGCGCGACGAACAGGAGCGTTGCAACGACCGGGATATAAACCAGAATGTTGATGATCATCAGCTTTTCCTTCAGCGCGACACCGAAGATCGCGTCGGCGATCAGCATCACGATCACGCCCCAGAGCAGCAGCAGCCAGCTGCGATAGATCTGGAAAAGAAACGCGCAGCACAGGAAGGCGAACACAGAAAGGAGCAGCACGCCGACGGCCGGGAACACGCGCGTGGTCGGGTGATACACATGGCGCCCCGCCGTGAGCTTCTCCATGCGCAGGAAAAGCAGCCATTCCAGCCAGAGCGTTGCGCCGGCCGCGGGCAGCAGCCAGGTCAGGCTCCAGCGCCGCGTCAGAAAGCTGACGGTCAGATAAAGAAGGAGGACCGCAGAAAAATAGAGCGCCGTGCAGGCGATCTCCATACGCTTGCTGTGTCCTTCGCGGCGGGCCTGCTTTTCCCGCGCCTTCCGCTGCGCCTGCGCCGTTTCAAAATCCGCGCGCAGATCCGGGAATTCGCTTTTGAGCAGATCCATGAGTACCTTCTGATCGCGCAGGCCGCTGTGCGTGAGTTCATCCGCGCGGTCGGAAAGCACGTCCGTCATTTCCAGCTTGTATTGGGAAAGCGCCTCGCTGGCCGGCAGACCGGCGAGCGACGATTCCAGATAGGCGGTCACATTGTCCAAGCGGACCCCTCCTTTGGGCTTTTCTCAAGTGCAGTATAGCATATTGCCGCAGGGAATGCAAGAAACAATGTGTGAACGGATCCGGCGCGCATTTTGGGATTGCAATTCCCGCGGCTTCGGGTTATAATATAAAGATGAATAAAGATAGTGAAGGAGAACCGGCTTGAAAACTGAAATCATCGATCGAAACCATGCGGCGGAATTTGACGCCTTCACGGCCGCGCACCCGAACGGCCATTTTCTGCAGACCTCCCTTTGGGCTGCAGTCAAGGACGACTGGAAATGGTTCGGCGTCCTTTGCCGCAGCGATGCCGGCGAGATCACCGGCGCGCTCGGGGTGCTGCTGCGCAAGATCTCCGGCCTGCCCTATCACATGATGTACGCCCCCCGCGGGCCGGTTTGCGATTTTGACGACGCTGCCACCTTCAACGCTCTGATCGACGCGGCGAAGGCGGAGGGCAAAAAGTATAACGCCTACGAGCTGAAGATCGACAAGGACGTGCCGGCGGAGAACGACGCCTACCGCGCCATCGCGGCGCAGGCAGGCTTCCGTTTTAAGGACCGCACGCTGGATTTCGAGGATTTCCAGTGCCGCTTCGTCTTCCGCATTGCGCTCGGCGGCCGGACGGAGGACGAGGTCTTCGCCTCCTTCCATTCCAAGCACCGCTACAACATCCGCGTCGCGTTAAAGCACAACGTGGAGGTCCGTCAGTGCGCGAGCGCGGCGGCCGAGGACTTCTTCGCCATCATGGAGGTCACGGGCGAACGCGATCATTTCGCGATCCGTTCCGCGGCGTATTTTGCGAAGATTCTCGACGTTTTCGGCGAGAACGCCCGGCTCTATATGGCCTATTATGAGGGCAAGCCGATCGCCGGCACGCTGGCCGTGCGCTGGGGCGACAAGGTCTGGTATTTCTACGGCGGTTCGCTCAACGAGCACCGCAACGTGATGCCGAATTATCTGCTGCAATGGGAGATGATCCGCTGGGCGATCGAATCCGGCTGCGCGATCTATGACTTCCGCGGCGTTTCCGGCAATCTGGACGAGAGCAATCCGCTCTACGGCCTCTACCGCTTCAAGAAAGGCTTCAACGGCGATTTCATCGAATTCATGGGCGAAATGGATCTGATCCTCAAGCCCGCGGCGGCAAAGGTGGTCGCCGCTTCGCAGGAGATCAGAAAAAAATTGAAATAAGGAGGCGCTGCCACCATGATCAACGTCACAGTCTGGAACGAAGGATTGCACGAAAAAAGCGACCCGGCCGTCGGGCGCGTTTACCCGGACGGCATTCACGGCTGCATCAAGCAGTTTCTTTCCCCGCAGGCGGATTTCTCCGTTCGCACGGCCACGCTCTCCCAGCGCAGCTGCGGCCTGCCCGACAAGGTGCTGGACAGCACGGACGTCCTGCTCTGGTGGGGCCATATGGCGCACGACAAGGTGCCGGACAAGCTGGTGGAAAAGATCCGGCAGCGGGTCCTTGGCGGCATGGGGCTGATCGTGCTCCATTCCGGCCATCACTCCAAGCTCTTCAAGGCGCTCATGGGCACAACCTGCAACCTGCAGTGGCGCGACGCTGACCGTGAGCGCGTCTGGACCGTGGAGCCGACGCATCCGATCGCGCAGGGTGTGCCGCAGAGCTTCGATCTGCCGCAGGAGGAAATGTACGGCGAGCGGTTCGATATCCCCGCGCCGGAAAAACTGATCTTCCTCGGCTGGTTCGCGGGCGGCGAGGTCTTCCGCGCCGGCTGCTGCTGGCAGCGCGGTCTGGGCAGGATCTTCTATTTCCAGCCCGGCCACGAATCCAACCCGACCTATCATAACGAACACGTGCAGCGCATTCTGATCAACGCCGTGCGCTGGGCGGCGCCGACGCTGCCGGTCCAGCTGCCGGAGGGCTGCCCGAATCCGCAGGTAACGCCGGAGGAACGATACAGGGAGGCGTCGGCGCAATGACGGAAATGATTCGGATCAAACGTCTGCGCCCGGAGGCGAAGCTCCCGCGCCGCGCGACCGAAGGCAGCGCCGGGCTGGATCTCTGCGCCTGCCTGGACACCCCGCTGACCCTCGCCGGCGGCGAAACAGCCGTGATTCCCACGGGCATCGCGATCGCGCTGCCCCGCAAGGATACGGCAGCGTTCATCTTCGCGCGCAGCGGCCTGGCCGTCAAGCACGGGATCGGCCTGCTCAACGGCGTCGGCGTCATTGACAGCGACTATCGCGGCGAGCTTTGCGTCGGCGTGATCAATCAGGTGCAGACGCCTTATACCATCGCGCCGGGCGAGCGTATTGCGCAGCTGGTCGTGCTGCCGGTCGCCATGCTCACGCCGGTCGAGGTCGACGCGCTGGACGAAACCGCGCGCGGCGAAGGCGGCTTCGGCTCGACGGGAAAGGAGTGAGCGGGATGAAAAAGCGCCTGTTCGCGCTGCTCTGCGCGCTCTGCCTGCTGCTCTGCGCGGCCGCGCCTGCGGCTGCCGCGGCACAGACGCCCTATGCGGACAGTCAGTTTTTTACATACGAAGAGTATGATATTCACTATCGCGTGATCCCTGCGGCGGGCGAATCGAAGGCCCACGTCCTGCTGCTGCACGGCTTTTTCTGCTCCACCTTCGCGTGGCGCAATCTTGCCCCGCAGCTCGCGGCGGCGGGCTACACCTGCGTGCTGGCGGATCTGCCGAGCTTCGGCTACAGCACGCGGGAAAGCAGGGACGTTGACCCCGTGGCGCGGGAGGATCTGATGCTGGCGCTCATGGACGCCGTGGCGCCGGAGGCGGACTGGATTCTCGCAGGCCACTCGATGGGCGGCGGCGTTGCGATCAACCTCGCGCAGCTGCGGCCGGTCAAGGCGCTGCTGCTCTACTGCCCCGCGCCGCAGAGCGCTTTCCCCGCGGCAATGCAGCCGCTGATCACCTCGCGCCCGATGGAGGCGCTGATGAACGCCTTCCTGAACGTCGGCACGCGCATCACCCCGCTGGTGCGGCTGATCATCTGGGCCGCCACGAACGATCTGACCTTCGCCCGCGACTACGACGTCAGCGGCGTGACCGGCCCCGTGCAGTATGACGGCTTCGGCGCCGGGATCTGCGAAATGATGTATCGCGTACGCCCGACCGACCTGGACGGCGCGAAGGACATTGCCTGCCCCGTGCTGCTGGTCAACGCGGACCACGACGTGATCATCAACGGCAACATGGTCGCCGCCGTGCGCGACGCCCTGCCGCAGGCGCAGACCTATCTGGTCGAAGGCGGCGGCCATCAGTGCATCGAAAACCGCGCCGACGAGCTCGCGCAGGTGACACTGGCGTTTTTGCAGAATTCATAATGCAGAATCCTCATAAAACCAGCAGCGCCGCTGCCCGGTGGATCCGGACAGCGGCGCTGATTTTGATTCTGTTATTTTAGTTTCTTCTGCCTCTGCCGCCCTTGGAGCCGTGGAAATCACCGCGGTCTCTGCGCGGGGGGCGGCGGTTGCCGGGGTTGCCGCTCTCGCCGTCATCCTCCGGCACAAGGCCGTTGACTTCGATGAGCGCGTCACGGCGGGAGAAGTTCAGGCGACCCTGATCGTCCTTCGGCAGGATCTTGACGATCACTTCGTCGCCGACGGCCACAACGTCCTCGACCTTCTCGGTACGCTTGACGTCAAGCTGGCTGATGTGGACCATGCCCTCCTTGCCCGGGGCGATCTCGACGAACGCGCCGAAGCTCATCAGGCGGGTAACGACGCCCTTGTAGATCGCGCCGACCTCGGGATCGTTCGCGATGGTCTCGATGATGGAGATCGCGCGCTGCGCATCCTCGAGCACGGTGGAGGAAACAAACACGCTGCCGTCCTCTTCCACGTCGATCTTGCAGTTGCACTCGGCGCAGATCTTCTGAATGACCTTGCCCTGCTCGCCGATGACGTCGCCGATCTTTTCGGGATCGATCTTCGTGGTGAGCATCTTGGGCGCCCACTTGCTCAGTTCCTTGCGCGGCTCGGAAATGACCGGCAGCATGATCTCATCAAGAATATAGCAGCGGGCCTTATACGTCTTATCGAGCGCCTCGCGGATAATCGCGGGGGTCAGGCCGTGGACCTTCAGATCCATCTGGATGGAGGTGATGCCCTTCTTCGTGCCGGCGACTTTGAAGTCCATATCGCCGAAGAAATCTTCCAGACCCTGGATATCGACCATGGTCATGAAGCGGTCGCCCTCGGTGATCAGACCGCAGGAAATGCCGGCCACGGGCGCCTTGATCGGCACGCCGGCCGCCATGAGGCTCAGCGTGGAGCCGCAGACGGAGCCCTGGGAGGTGGAGCCGTTGGAGGACAGCACCTCGCTGACGACGCGGATCGTGTAGGGGAATTCCTCGATGCTGGACAGCACGGGGATCAGCGAACGCTCAGCCAGCGCGCCGTGGCCGATCTCGCGGCGGCCGGGGCCTCTGGCGGGGCGGGTCTCGCCCACGGAATAGGACGGGAAGTTATAATGATGCATATAACGCTTGGTTTCCTGCTCATCAATGCCGTCGAGCAGCTGGGCGTCGCCCGCGGTGCCGAGGGTGACGACGGAGAGCACCTGCGTCTGACCGCGGGTGAACATGCCGGAGCCGTGCACGCGGTCAAGCAGATCGATCTCCGCGTTCAGCGGGCGGATCTCGTCGATGCCGCGGCCGTCCACGCGCTTGCCGTCATCCAGCAGCCAGCGGCGCACGACGTACTTCTGCGTCTTGTAAAGGCAATCGTCGATCTTCGCCTCGAGCTCGGGATACTCGGCGTCGAACTTCTCATGCACCTTCTCATAAACGGGCTTCAGGCGCTCGTCGCGGATGCGCTTGTCGTCGGTATCGAGGGCATAGCGGATATCCTCGATGGCAAAATCCTTGATGGCTTCATACATCTCGGGATCGGGATCGTTGGAGGGGAAGTCGATCTTCGGCTTGCCGACTTCTTCCTTGATCTTGTTGATGAATTCCACCAGACGCTGATTCTCTTTGTGGGCAAACATGATGCCGTCATACATATCGTCGTTGCTCACTTCGTTGGCGCCGGCTTCGATCATGGCGACCAGGTCGGCGGTGGAGGCGACGGTGACATACATTTCGCTCTTCTGGCGCTGCTCGAGCGTCGGGTTGATGACGTACTGCCCGTCCACCAGACCGACGACGACGCCGGCGATCGGGCCGTCCCAGGGGATCTCGGAGATGGAGATCGCAACGGAGACACCCAGCATGGCGGCGATGCCCGGCTCACAGTCGGGATCGACGGACATCACGGTGGCGACGACGCCCACGTCGTTGCGCATATCCTTCGGGAAGAGCGGACGGATCGGGCGGTCGATCACGCGGCTGGTCAGGGTCGCCTTCTCGCTTGCGCGGCCTTCGCGGCGCAGGAAGGAGCCGGGGATCTTGCCCACGGAATAGAGCTTCTCTTCAAAATCGACGGAGAGCGGGAAGAAATCCACGCCCTCGCGGGGCTTGGCGGACATGGTCGCCGTGCAGAGCACGTTGGTC
Source organism: Clostridia bacterium (assembly GCA_017534365.1). GTDB lineage: Bacteria > Bacillota > Clostridia > Oscillospirales > Acutalibacteraceae > CAG-177. The sequence continues at coordinate 6,166 of JAFWCS010000137.1, forward strand.
TCGCCGTAGCGCACCATGCAGGAGCCGCCGGCCAGCTGCGCCATTTTGCCGACTTCGATCACGAGCGGGCGGCCCGCGACTTCGGTCTCATAGGTTTTGAACGCTTCAAAAAACATAGAACTACCTCTCTGTTCAATATTTCCACAGACGGCGCGGCTTAGCAATAAATCCAATGCCAGCCAGCGCTGACACTCGATTTGTTGCTAAAACCATGCCCCGTCTGAACGGATACAAATAGAATCAAATAACCACAACAGAGCAGGCGGGATTGGCCCCAGCCTGCTCTATTCGGACGTGATTATTTACGCAGACCCAGTCTTGCAACGATGGAGCGGTAACGCTCGATATCGACCTTCTGCAGGTACGCAAGCAGGTTTCTTCTGTGACCGACCATCATCAGAAGGCCGCGTCTGGAGTGGTGATCCTTCTTGTGGATCTTCAGGTGCTCGGTCAGGTCGTTGATGCGCTTGGTCAGCACGGCGATCTGGACCTCCGGCGAGCCGGTGTCACCCTCGTGCAGGGCATATTCCTGCATGATGGCGGTTTTTTCTTCCTGTGTCATGGTGTTTCACCTCATTCAGATATTTGCCGCGCCCCTCAGTAAGCGGCAGGTGAGGACCCCGTTGGGGTTTGCTCCGCAGACCGAGGCGGGGGCATGCAAAAGGCATTATAGCATAAACCCCTGCGGTTGTAAAGCATTTTTTCAAATTTTTCTTTTTCATAGGGAACGCCCCAAAAAAATCATAATTTTTATCTAAAATTTTATGGATTCCCACTTGATACTTTTTCCGTTTTCTGCGATAATATATTATATTTATTTAAAAACGAGGGATATCCATGGATCAAAACAAAGCTCTGGCGGCGCGCCTGTTTCCGGCGATCACCAAAACGCCCGCCGATTACGAAGAACTGTATCCGCCCCGCGCGCTGCCCGAGGGCGCGCGGGTCACCCGGTTCGCCCCCTCCCCCACAGGCTATCTGCACATCGGCGGCCTGTTCGGCGCGCTTGTAGACGTGCTCACGGCCAAGGTTTCCGGCGGCGTCTCCTATCTGCGGATCGAAGATACGGATAAGAAGCGCGAAGTGGAAGACGGCGTTTCCGGCATCACGGACGGCATGAAGGCCTTCGGCGTGGAATTTGACGAAGGCGTGACCGGCTTCGGCACGGAAACCGGACCTTACGGCCCCTACACACAAAGTCAGAGAGTGGAGCTCTATCAGACCGTCGCAAAATCGCTTGTCGAGCAAGGGCTCGCCTACCCCTGCTTCTGCTCGGCCGAGGAACTGAACGCGATCCGCGAACAGCAGGAAGCCGAGGGCGCGGACATCCGCGGCTATTTCGGCAAATGGGCCAGATGCCGCGATCTGACCTATGAGGAAATCTGCGAGAAGCTCGACGCCGGTCTGCCCTGGGTGCTCCGTTTCCGCTCGGACGGCAGCCCGGAAAAGCGCATTTTCTTTGACGATATGATCCGCGGCAAAATCGAAATGCCGGAAAACATCATCGACGAGGTGCTGCTCAAATCCGACGGCATCCCGACCTATCATTTCGCCCACTGCTGCGACGATCACTTCATGCGCACCACCCACGTCATCCGCGGCGAGGAGTGGATCTCCTCCGTACCCAAGCACATTGCGCTGTTCAAGGCCTGCGGCTTCAAGGTGCCCAAATACGCCCACACGCCCCAGGTGCTGAAATTTGACGACGAAACCGGCGACAAGCGCAAGCTCTCAAAACGCAAGGATCCCGAAGCGGCGGTCAGCTATTTTGTGGAGGAAGGCGTGCCCAAGGAGAGCCTGACGGAATATCTGCTCACCCTGCTCAGCTCCGGCTTTGAGGATTGGCGGCGGGCGAATCCCGACGTCCCGGCGATGGACTATCCGTTCAATCTCAAAAAGATGAGCTCCAGCGGGTGCCTGTTC
>JAFWCS010000138.1 GCA_017534365.1 Clostridia bacterium
ACGTTCCGGTCCCCGGTATAGTTGGGGCTGTTGGGATCGTTTTCGCCGTTGTCCGGATGCGACGAGGTCTCAACGGTCTTCGTCGTCCGCCCGTGGATGGTGGACGGATCTGTGCCGCCGCCGCGGCCGTGACGCGTGGTATAGGTCGAAGCCTCGGGGCTCGGCGCAGCCGACGCCGTTGCGGCAAAACTCACAAACACAAGCGCGACGCAAAGCATCAGCGCGCAGATCGCAAGCAGTTTTTTCATCTGATATCCCTCCGTGACATTATATATAGTTATTTTATCATACTAAAAAGACAATTGCAAGAGCAGATTGCAAAAAAGCGAGACTTTTCTCAGGGAATCATCCCATATTGCCGCAAAAGCTCCGTGCGCCGGTCGGCCGTATCCAGCGCGCGGGCGGAATCATGATCGGACACCGCATACCGCAGCAGGCGCGAAAGATAGGCAAACGGCAGCAGCCAGCCGTGCTTTTTCAGATAAGGATACTTGCGCCGCATACGATCCCGCGGCGGGAACAGCGCCGCAAAGCCCTTCGGCCGCTTCCCCGCAAGCGCAGCGGCATACTGCTGGAAGGTCAGCGCGCCGGAATGCAGGTGATCCGTGTTTTTGGAGCCGTATATGCCGCCGGCCATCACGTCCTGCAGCAGCGCATCCGCATCCGTTTCCGCGCGGAACTGCGCCGCGTCGATCGTCGAAAGCGGCAGATCGAAATACCGCCCGCCGAGCACCAGCACGGCGTTCAGGAAGCCCGTCAGCCGCACGGCATCGCAGGCGGCGAAGAGTGCCTTCCAGTCCGGCGGGAAGGCGCGCGCAAACAGCGCGATATCCGCGATCTGGCGAATGCCGACCCCGGAAATCAGGAAGTGTTTGTAGGCATGCAGCACCAGATAAAGCAAATGCTGATCCGGCGCGGGACAGAGCAGCGTCGTTTGGCCGATCTGCAGCTTCATCGGCGATGCGAACAGATCGCCGAGCAGCGCGTTGAAGCGGTCGTAAACGCCGCCGTCCGCCGGAAACATCGCGCGATGCAGCTCGATGCGGCAGCCGCTCTCCGCGTGATAATACCCGATTTCCATATCGTCCGGCGTTCCGGCTGCCTCAAAACCGAGCGAGGCGAGCACCTGTGCGCAGACGGCGGCATCCGCCGGGCGCACGAGCAGATCCTCGTCGGCGGAGATCCGCAAATCGAAATCCGGATACAGCGCGCGGCAGACGATCCCTTTGACGCAGATCGGGTTCACGCCCGCAGCCTGCATCGCCCGGCAGGCCCGGAGAAACTGCTCCGTCCGCCGCGTCTGCGCGACCACCTGGCCGAGCGCCTCCGCCCGGATCTGTTCCGCCGTTTCAGACGGAAGCGGCGGATCCGCCTGCAGCAGCGCCTGCGCCGTCATCGGCAGGATCTTATGCCGGATCGACACGTGAACAAATCCCTCCGGATCCTCCACCGCCTGCGCCGTCGGCGCGCGCCGCACGTAGGCGGAAAACGCCGCCAGCGTATCGCGTTCCGCTTGACTCAGCTGCGTGCGGGCAACCGGACGACGCTTCCTGCTGCGCCGTTTGGCCAGCAGGTGGAGCACGGTGACGGACAGAGCGGCGCCGATGGAATCCATCAGCACGTCAAAGAGTTCGGCTGCGCGACCGGGCACAAACAGCTGATGCACTTCATCGGAGACTGCATACAGCAGGCAGACCGCGAACGCGGCGATCCCCCGCCAGCCGCGCGAGAGGCGGAAGGTGGAGAAGAACAGCCAGACCGGCACTGCCAGAGCGGCATATTCCAGCATATGCGCCGCTTCCCGCACCACGCCGTTGAGCGCGTGCGCCGCCGCCTCATCCCGGAAGAAGAAGAGCAGCATGGTAAACCAGATGCTCACCTCATCCGAATCCGAAGCGGGCTGGGCGGAAAAAAAGAAAATGACGCCCATCAGCGCCAGCGCGGCAGCTGCCGCCCCGGCACGCAGATATTTGGTTTTGGTTCGAATTTCAGTCATGACGGTGATTTGACAACAGACAGTAAATCAGGCAGGCGCAAACGCCGAACGCGGTGCCGACGACGTTGCTGAGCACGTCGTCCGTTTCGCAGCGGCCGAGCGCAAAGGCGTATTGCACCGACTCAATCGCGACGGAGAGCACCAGCGCGGCGGCGAGCGCGATCCCCGCATGGCGCAGGCGCACCTTGCCGGCCGGCGCGAGCGCAAACGGCAGCGTCAGCCCGAGCGGCACAAAGAGCAGCACGTTCATCAGCAGCTCGCGATACATCTCGCGCTGCTGCTTCGCCTCGATAAACGACTGCAGCGGCTGGAGGATCACCTCCCGCTCGCCGCGCGCGCCGCGTAACAGAGTGATATAGGCGATCCCGCCCAGCGCGATCAGCATAAGCACGGTGTTGATCACCCGCACAGCCCCGGCGCTCCCCCTGGAGAGCAGACGCATCATCAACCCCCAGACCGGCCCGATCAGCACGATCCCGATCGCCGTTTCCAGCAGGGGGAGACGGTATGTGTAGTAAAACAGGTTATACAGAATGTTCATTTTATGATTTTATGCATGGCTTTGTAGACCATGTTCCGATGCATCAGGCGGAATGCATCCGCTTTCTAACGCTGCGGTGAGATAATCCGCTTTGCGGCTGAAAGCGGAGATCCGTCTGGCCTGCGCAAGCGGCTGATCGATGATGTGGATCAGGAAATCCTCCAGGGCAGCTGAAGTGAAGCCATACGGGATCTGATCGTTTTTAAAAATCGGTTCCTGCATAATTTTGCGATATAATGCCGGGTCATTGTCGATCGCTTTCACATATTCAACCACCTGATCAAGCGAGTCAAACGCATGGCAATTAATGAAAGCGTTCGGATTGAAGTCTTTATCAATCTGCCGGTTTCCCCAATAAATGGGGATCGCACCGGAGCGAAACGCGTCCAGGATCTTCTCCGAAGTGTAGCCGTCTGAGGAATCGTTTTCAAAAGCGAGGCAAAAGCGGTAATGGCTCTGGAATTCGAGTTTGTTCTCGACCGGTCCTCCGACATTGTTCAGAAACCTTCCGCCGGAGGCGACCGGACGATAGTCCGAAAGACGGTGAAACATTTCCTCCCGGATCGGATTCGCATTACCGTTGGACACAACAAAACTGCAGAACTCTTTTCCCGAAAGATCCTGCTCCGCTGCCGCTTTGCGCGCTTCAACCGCGCGCTGCGCATTGCCGGCGATCGCAAAAAGCGGAAATCGAAGGTATCTGTCTCCGAAGCTCAGATGGTCAAAAGCGATCCCGTAGTCATACAAGTTAAAATCCGGTGTAAGGTCCTCGCCCGTCCAGAAGATCTTGACACAATCATAGCGCAGGCTCTCATCACCAAAGCAACTGCAGAAGAGATACTCCGGATCATCTGACAACTCGACCTGATAGTTTTTCCGAAGCGCACGAATCAGAAAATTGTTTTCCAGATTCCAAGAAGGAAAGAAATCAACAAACTTGACCCGAATCGTTCTCATCCTTTTTTCACCTCTCAAAACATGCTCGCGGGATGACAAATACCAGTCAACAGTTC
>JAFWCS010000011.1 GCA_017534365.1 Clostridia bacterium
AGAAGGGCTACAACCTCAAGCTGAATAAGAAAACGAATCTGTTCAAGATGGGCAAGAGCAAGAAGTGGTGCCTGATCGCCAGCCACGGCGATCAGTCCCTGCTGCGCAACGCCGTGATGTTCGGCGCTGCAAAGGAGATCGGTCTGGCCTATTCGCCGCTCTGCCAGCCCTGCGACGTGTATTTCAACGGGCAGTACAACGGCTCCTATCTGATCACGACCAAAATCGAGGCGGATTCCACGCGCATCGACGTGGAGAATCTGGACGACGTCAACGAGGAGATCGCCCAGCTTGTGTATGAAGACGAGGACTTCGATATGGATTCTCTCCCGCAGGGGGGCGTATACGGCAAGTATGCCGGCCTGCTGGAAGGCACCAAAAAGTGGATCGAGATCCCCGACGCGCCCGCGGATTACGATGAAGTCGACGTCTCCGGCGGCTACGTGCTCGAGATGGAGCTGGCCAATCGTTATTATGATGAGCTGAGCGGCTTCGTCACCTCGCGCAGCCAGCCCTTCATCATGAAGTGCCCGGAATACGGCTCCGAAGCGCAGATGGAATACATCAGCGATTATTATCAGCGGTTTGAGGATGCGGTCTTCGCGCCGGACGGCAAGAACGAAAAGGGCGAACACTATCAGGATCTGGCCGATTTCGATTCTCTGGTCAATTATTATCTGATCAGCGAATGGAGCTCCAACATGGACTCCGGCCTGACCAGCACCTATTTCTATAAGGCTGCCGGCGGCAAGCTGTTCGCCGGCCCGGTCTGGGATTATGACATTGCGTTGGGCAACAACGGCTCCAGACGCTTCGGCTGCAACTACGCGAATCCCGAGGAGTTCACGGTTTCCCTTGCCCGTCAGTACCGCAACACGGTCTTCGGCAGCTGGGATATCATGGAAAAGCCGACGATCTTCAATCAGCTCAATCAGCGGCAGGAGTTTGTCGCCGCCGCCAAAGCGAACTGGGATGCCGGCATCGGCGCCGTGCTGGGCGAGTGGGCGAATCAGAAGCTGGACGCCTACGCGCAGACGATCACGGATTCCGCTGTGATGAACGCCGTGCGCTGGGATATTTTCGGCACGACCGATTTGCAGCAGATCCGCGCCGAGTATGCCGACGCCGTGGCGTTTGTTAAAGACTTTGCCGTTCGCCGCACCGCGTTCCTGACCGACGGCCTCGGCGAGATCCATCAGCCGCACGAGAGCAACTTCTTTGAGAAAGCCTACAAAGGCGTGCTGACCGGCGTCAATACGCTGTTTGAGAAGTTCATCGTGCTCTTCAAACTCGAAAACCGATAATCTGTTTGCATCCGCCGCAACGGCAATCCCGCTGCGGCGGTTTCCGAAAGGAGCATATGCATGGAAAGAACGCCGCTGCAGCAGCGGTTATTCGAGCTGCAGGATCCCGGCTACCGCGCGTTTCATTGCAGCCTGCTGCCGACCGTGGACCCGGATCGCGTGATCGGCGTGCGCGTGCCCGCGCTGCGCAGGCTGGCAAAATCGCTCACGCCGGAGGAATCCGCTGTATTTCTCGCGCAGCTGCCGCATCATTATTATGAGGAAAACCAGCTCCATTCGTTTCTGATCGCGCCGATCAAGCCGTTCGACGAAGCGCTTGCCGCCGTGCAGCGCTTTTTGCCCTATGTGGACAACTGGGCGACCTGCGACAGCCTTTCGCCGCGCGCGTTCAAAAAAGACCTGCCCGCGCTCAGAGCGGAGATCCTGCGCTGGCTGCAGTCGCCGCGCGTTTATACCGTCCGTTTCGGCGCGAAGATGGTGATGGATCATTTTCTCGATCCGTTTGATCCGGCGCTGCTGCGCGCCGCCTTGTCCGTGCGCTCGGAGGACTACTATGTCAATATGATGCTCGCCTGGCTGCTCGCAACAGCGCTGGCCAAGCAGTACGAAGCCGCCGTGCAGTATCTTGAAACGGATGCGCTGCCGGATTTCGTGCATAATAAAGCGATTCAGAAGGCGATCGAGAGCTACCGCGTCACGCCGGCGCAGAAGGCGTATCTGCGCACGCTGCGCCGCAAAACAGAAAGGGGAAAGCAACCATGAAAACAGCCATCGTCTATTATTCCATGTCCGGCAACACAGCGCAGACCGCCGAAAAGATTGCCGCGCAGCTGGGCGCCGATCTGATCCGCATTGCGCCGGTCAACGCCTATCCCGATTCCGGCATGCGCAAATTCATCTGGGGCGGCAAGAGCGCGCTGATGGGCGAAACGCCGCAGCTGGAGCCCTATACATTTCAAGCGGAAGCGTATGACCGCGTCATTTTCGGTTCGCCCGTCTGGGCAAGCTGTTTCGCGCCGCCGCTTCGCACGTTTATCAAAGAGCAGGAGGCTGGCCTGCGCGGCAAGCGGTTCGCGGCCTTTGTCTGCCAGAGCGGCAGCGGCGCCGATAAAGCGCTGAAAAAGCTGCAGCTCGCGCTCGTTGCGCATCTGGAAGCGGTGCTCGCGCTGAATGATCCGAAGGACAAGCCTTCGCCGGTCAACGAAAAGCGGATCGCGGATTTTTGCAAATTATTAAGTGCCGAATAAAAGAAAAAACAAGGCTTGCGGATCAAACGCAAGCCTTATTTCTATTTTAAGTTATTCCGCTTCTGTGATCAGGCCGAAATACCGGCCGAACCAATAAGGCAGCAGGAAGATGTGCGGGCTGTGCGCGCCGTGGTGGCTTCTGAAATCCACGCGGTAGGGGTTGGAATCGTTGTTGCACAGCTGACGCGCATCCCACGGCAGCGCCGTTTTCAGCTGACGGCGCCCGCCCCATGCGACCGGCCCGTCGTCATAGACCAGATCCTTTCGTCCGCTGTTATAAATGTCGTAATCCGACAGATCCAGCGGGAAATCGCGCAGCTGGCGCAGCGTCAGATCCAGATCGCAGTCTTCGCTCGTGAACGCGCCGAAGATCAGGTTGAAGAACGGATTGTGCTCGTCGCGCTCATAATTCCAGTGATCGCGCAGGCCCATCAGCAGATAG
>JAFWCS010000139.1 GCA_017534365.1 Clostridia bacterium
GATGGTTTCATAGTTCGCGCCGCCGCCCTCGCCGGCCGCCTTTTTGATGATGCGGTCGATGTTGTCGTTCGGCACGTTGTTGGCCTTCGCCTTGGCGATGACGTCCTTGAGCTTGGAGTTGGAGGCGGGGTCGGGGCCGCCCTCACGCACGCAGACGGCGATCTCTCTGCCGATCTTGGTGAAGACCTTTGCGCGCGCGTTATCGGTCTTTTCTTTTTTGCGTTTGATGGTGCTCCATTTGGAATGGCCGGACATACAGTTCCCTTCTCTCTGTAATATTCACGCAGACATTATATACTATTTGCGGGCGGGTTGTCAAGTGGGATCGGCCGTTGCCGTGCCCGCAGCCGTCGCCGTGCCCGCAGCCGTCGCCGTGCCCGCAGCCGTCGCCGTGCCTGCGGCCGTCGCCGTGCCCGCGGCCGTTTCCACCGGCATGGGATCTTCGCCGATGTTGAACGCCGCGTTGTCGGGAATGGACAGGGTGACCTTGCCTTCGCTGTCGGTGAAGGAAACCAGACGCAGCACCTCCTGACTTTCCACGTTGAGCAGGATCGTGTAACGGCCGTTGGTCGAGGTCAGTGTGAGCTGCGCGGTTTCTTCATTATAAACGTAGGTGCCGCGCAGACGCAGGCCGTCGTTGGAATCCGAGAAGGAAAAGTTGCCGTCCTCTTTGAAAAGCAGCGTCGGCTCTTCAAACCGGTTGGCAGGATCGTTGTAAGTATAGGCGGCTTTGAATACCACCGGCTTCGGGCTGCAGGCCGCGCAGGCGAAGAGCATCAGCAGGCATAAGAGGATTGCAAGCAGTTTTTTCATGAGGAAATCTCCCTTCATAATGTTTTTTGAAAGCCGTTGCCGAGAATTTCGTTGGCTTCGCTGACGATGATAAACGTGTGATCGTCCACGGCCTTCGCCGTTTTGATGATCGTGTTGATTTCGTGCCGCCGCGCGACGCACATGAGCATGTTTTTGTTTTCGCCGGTGTAGGCGCCCTCTACCGGAAGGATGGAAACGCCGCGCCGCGAGGAGGTGATGATCGCGTTTGCAACTTCGTGCGCCTTGTCCGTGATGATCATCAGCAGCTTGCCGCTGCCCGCGCCGTAGATCATGGCGTCGATCACCTTCGTGCTCACAAAGATGGCGATGATCGCATACAGGCCGCTTTCGATGCTGCGGAAAGCGATCATGTTTGCGGTCACGACCGCCGCGTCCGCCAGGCGCACCACCGTGCCGACCGTGATGTGCGGCCAGCGCTGATGGATCAGGCGGCCGACGATGTCCGTGCCGCCGCTGGTAGCGCCCGTGATCATGATCAGCCCCAGCCCGGCGCCCTCGATCGCGCCGCAGAGCAGGGCGGCGAGGATTTTGTCGCCCTGATAGGCCGGCAGGAACATGGCAAACAGGTCGAGCGCCGCCGCGAGGATCACGGTTACGCAGAGGGTGCGCAAAACGCTTTTTTTGCCGATGAAGATCCACATCAGGATCAGCAGCGGCAGATTCAGCAGCAGGCTCAGCACGCCGACCGGCACGCCGGTGAACCGGTTGAGCAGGATCGCGAGACCGGTCAGGCCGCTCTGCGCAATGGCGTTGGGCAGCGCAAAGCTGTTGACAGCGGTTGCGTAAAGCGCGCAGCCGATGATCCAGCAGCCGCCGTCACGCAGCAGGTTGAGCGCCTGCCTGGCTTTTTCACTTTTCGGCATCCGTTTGCCCCCCCTCTCGCGGGATCGCGTCAAACAGCAGCCGGATGCGTGCAAGCTCGCCCCGCAGATACAGCCAGCCGAACAGGCATTCCAGCCCCGTGGCATAGTGATAATCCGCCGCGGAAGCGTGCTTCGGGATGCCGCCGGGATGGGCGTTGCGCCCGCGCTTGAAGACGGCAGTTTCCTCTTCGGTCAACAGCGGCAGGAGCGCGGACGCGGACGCGGCCTGCGCCGCCGCGCAAACGCGCCTGGTCGCCTGCTGATGCAGGGCGCTGACCGGCTGATTCGCCCGGCTGAGCAGCTCCCCGCGCACCAGAAGATCGAACACGGTGTCGCCGATGAAGGCCAGCGCCAGCGGGCTGAGCGCGGCGGTGTCGACCGCCGCGGGTAAAAGTGTTTCCGTCATAATCCGCCTTTCAGTTTCTGTAGTCAAATTCCAGATCGTAAATGGAGACTGTGTCGCCCTCCTGGATGCCGCGCGCCTTCAGCGCGTCGATGATGCCGGAGGAGATCAGCACGCGCTGGAAATACTGCAGGGATTCATAATCCTCCAGATCCGCGCGCTGCAGGATCTTGAGCAGCCATTCGGCTTCCACAAAATAGACGCCGTCGCGTTCGGTGATCCGGAAGCCGCGGTCGCTCTGCTTCTCAAACAGGGCGGCGGGGATCGCTTCGGTCTCATAGCGTTTGATCGGCGGCAGGGTCTGCAGCTTGTTCCAGACCGCCTGCACCACAGCGTCCGTGCCCTCGGCGATCGGCGCGCACATGGTCAGGAATTCATAGCCGCGTTCCTCAAAATAGCCGCGCAGCCGCGCGATCTGCTCGTCGCTCGCCAGATCCACCTTGTTGGCCACCACGATCTGCGGACGCTCCGCCAGCGCGGGATCAAACACCGCAAGCTCGCGGTTGATGACGTTGAAATCCTCGATCGGGTCGCGCCCCTCGCTGCCGGCGGCATCCAGGATATGCACCAGCAGGCGGCAGCGGTCCACGTGGCGCAGGAATTCGTGACCGAGGCCGACGCCCTCGCCCGCGCCCTCGATCAGGCCGGGGATATCCGCCATGACGAAGGAATTGCCCTCGCCCATGGAGACCACGCCCAGCACGGGCGTCAGGGTAGTAAAATGATAGTTCGCGATGATGGGCTTGGCCTCGCTGACGACCGAAACGAGCGTGGATTTGCCCACGTTCGGAAAACCGAGCAGCCCGACGTCCGCAAGGAGCTTGAGCTCAAGCTGCACTTCCCATTCCTCGCCGGGGGTGCCGTCTTTCGCAAAGCGGGGCACCTGCCGGGTCGGCGTCGCAAAATGCGGATTCCCCCAGCCCCCGCGGCCGCCCTTGGCGGCAATAAACGGCGTGTCGTCGGATAGATCCGCCATGACCGCGCCGCTCTCGACTTCGCGGATGATCGTGCCGCGCGGCACGCGGATGATCAGATCCTCGCCGCGCTTGCCGCTCTTGCGCCCGCCGGCGCCGTTGCTGCCGTTCTGGGCGGTGTATTTGCGTTTGTAGCGGAAATCGGCCAGCGTGGAGAGGTTGTCGTCCACCTGAAAGACGATGTTGCCGCCGCGCCCGCCGTCGCCGCCGTCCGGTCCGCCGGCCGCAACGTATTTTTCGCGGCGAAAGCTCACTGCGCCGTTGCCGCCGTTGCCGGCTTTGATTTTGATTTTTGCAATATCGACAAACATAGTTCTTCTCCTGTAAATCATTGCCTCCCATAGATTATAGCCGAAACCCCCGCGTTTCGCAATAGAAAAATCGGCGGCAGAGAAAAATTATTATTATGTTATTATATTATTTACAATTATTTTACTATCATTTTTTCCGAAAGTATGCTATACTATACGATAATCATGAAGATGTTAAAATCGGGGAGTATCGGCAGGTGAGAGCATGGCAGTCAAGATCACGGGGATCGACCCGGGCAGCATCGCGCAAAAAAAGCGGATCGCGCCGGGCGACACGCTCCTGACCGTCAACGGCCGGGAGATCCGGGACGTGCTCGATTACCGCTTCTATCTGAATGACGGCAAGCTGCGTCTGGAGCTCCTGACCGCCGGGGGCAGACGCCGCCGCGTCACGATCCGCAAGGAGGAGACCGCGGACATCGGCCTGCAGTTTGCGACCTATCTGATGGATCAGCAGCGCAGCTGCAGAAACAACTGCGTCTTCTGCTTCATCGATCAGCTGCCGGCGGGGTTGCGGGAGAGCCTGTATTTCAAGGATGACGACGCGCGCCTGTCCTTCCTGTTCGGCAATTACATCACGCTGACCAATCTCACGGATGCCGAGGCGGACCGCATCATCGAGATGCACATCAGCCCGGTGAACGTGTCGGTGCATACGATGGACCCGGCGCTGCGCGTGAAAATGATGAAGAACCGCTTTGCCGGCGAAGCCCTGCGCTTCCTTCACCGGTTCGCCGACGCCGGGATCGCGATGAACACGCAGCTCGTGCTCTGCCCCGGGATCAACGACGGACCGGCGCTCGCGCAGAGCCTGGACGCCCAGTTCGCGCTCTATCCGGCGGTGCAGAGCGTGGCCGCCGTGCCCGTGGGGCTGACGGACCACCGCGACGGGCTGCCGGCGCTGGAACCGTTCACGCCGGAAACGGCGGCGGCGGTGATCGATCTGATCGACGAAAAAAACGCCGCGTTCCGCGCGCAGCACGGCGAAACGATCGCCTACGCCGCAGATGAGTTTTATCTCAAGGCGGGGCGGCCGATGCCGGGGATGGACTATTACAACGATTTTCCGCAGCTGGAAAACGGCGTGGGCATGTGGACGCTGATGCGCACGGAATTTGACGAAGCGCTCGCGGCCTGCGGCGCGCACGTGCCGGAACGCGCGGTGACCTGCGTGACCGGCGCGGCGGCGTATCCGCTGATTTCGGCGCTGGCGGATGCGGCGATGGAGAAGTTTCCGCAGCTGACCGTGCGGACCGTGCGGGCAGAGAACCGTCCGTTCGGCAGCAAAATCACAGTCTCCGGGCTGCTGTGCGGCGCGGATATCGCCGCGGCGCTGGAAGGGTTGCCGCTCGGCGAGGGCGTGATCATCCCGCCGAACTGTTTAAAGAGCGATGAAGAGATCTTTCTGGACGATATGACGGTGCCCGAGCTGGAAGCGCGGCTCGGCGTCCCGGTGATCAAACAGAAAAACGGCAGCGGCGAAGCGCTGCTGCAAGCAATGATCGGAGGTGCCTGATGGCAGGGAATGTTGTGGCGATCGTCGGCCGCCCCAATGTGGGAAAATCGACGTTATTCAATAAACTGGTCGGCGCGAGGCTGGCGATCGTGGACGATACGCCAGGCGTGACGCGCGACCGGATCTACGGGGACTGCGAATGGCTCGGCCGGCATTTCCTGCTGATCGATACGGGCGGCATCGAGCCGCGCGCGGACGACGTGATCCTCAAGCAGATGCGCCGGCAGGCGCAGCTGGCCGTGGACAGTGCGGACGTGATCATTCTGGTTACGGATCTGCGCAGCGGCGTCGTTTCGAGCGACAGCGAGGTTGCGGCGATGCTGCAAAAGAGCGGCAAGCCGGTCATCCTCTGCGTCAACAAATGTGATACCGTCGGCGAGCTGCCGCCGGATTTCTATGAATTCTATAATCTCGGGCTGGGGGATCCGATCCCCGTTTCCTCCGTCCACGGCCACGGCACGGGCGACCTGCTCGATCAGGTGCTGGCCTATCTGCCGCAGGCGCCGCAGGAGGAGGAAGAGGAGGACGGCATCCGCGTGGCGGTGATCGGCAAGCCGAACGTCGGCAAATCCTCGCTGGTCAATGCCGTGCTCGGCGAGGACCGCATGATCGTCTCCGACATCGCCGGCACGACGCGGGACGCCACGGATTCGCTTGTCGAGAACGAGCACGGCAAATTCATCTTTATCGATACCGCCGGTCTGCGCCGCAAGAGCCGCGTTTATGACCAGATCGAAAAGTATTCCGTCATCCGCGCCCGCATGGCCGTCGAACGCGCGCAGGTCTGCGTGATCATGATCGACGCCGTCGAGGGCTTCACCGAGCAGGATTCCAAGGTGGCCGGCATCGCGCATGAGATGGGCAAGGGCTGCATCATCGCGGTCAACAAATGGGACGCCGTCGAAAAGGACGGCAGGACCATGGACGGCTACCGCAAAAAGCTGATGCAGGATTTTGCGTTCATGTCCTACGCGCCGATCATCTTTATTTCCACAAAGGAAAAAATCAGAATCGACCGCCTGTTTGAATTGATCAAATTCGTCGACACGCAAAACGCCATGCGCATTCCGACCGGCCGGCTCAACGACGTGCTCGCCGACGCTACAGCGCGGGTGCAGCCCCCGTCGGATAAGGGCAAACGGCTGAAGATCTTCTATATGACGCAGGCGTCCACCCGTCCGCCGACCTTCGTCTGCTTCGTCAACAATGCCGAGCTGTTCCACTACAGCTATCAGCGGTATCTGGACAATCAGATCCGCGGCATTTTCGGTCTGGAGGGAACGCCCACACGGTTTGTGATCCGGGAAAGAGAGAAAAAATGATCGTTTTGGGCATCGACCCCGGCTATGCCATCGTCGGCTGCGGCGTGGTGGAGTAACAGAATAATCACTTCCGGATGCTGCATTACGGCGCGGTGACGACCGAAGCGCACACCCCCTTCAACGAACGGCTGGAAACGATCTACAACGGGGTGCTTGCGCTCATGCAGACCTATCACCCGCAGGCGATGGCGATCGAAAAGCTGTTTTTCAACACGAATCAGAAAACGGCGATCGACGTGGCGCAGGCGCGCGGCGTGCTTGTGCTCGCGGCGCAGCAGAACCGGATCCCGATCTTTGAATACACCCCGCTGCAGGTCAAGCAGAGCGTGGTCGGCTACGGCCGCGCGGAGAAAAAGCAGGTGCAGGAGATGACGCGCCTGCTGCTCAATCTGGAAAAGATCCCGAAGCCGGACGACGCGGCGGATGCGCTGGCCATGGCGATCTGCCATTGCCACAGCGCCGGCTCGCTGATCGGCAGTCTGGGATAAGGAGAGGATCAAATGTTTTACA
>JAFWCS010000140.1 GCA_017534365.1 Clostridia bacterium
AGCCCATGGCACGGCAGAGTGCCTCCAGATCGATCTTTCCGGCCGGATCACCTTTGATGTTGTATCCGGTCGTCGGGTTCTGCTGGTGGCCGGTCATGCCGGTGATGGAATTATCGAGGATGATCACGGTGGAATTGCTCTGGTTGTAGGCGATGTTCGCAAGGCCGGTCATGCCGCTGTGCATAAAGGTGGAGTCGCCGATGACGGCCACGGTCTTGCCGGAGACCTCCGCGCCGAGGGCCTTGTTGAAGCCGTGCAGCGCCGAGATCGAAGCGCCCATGCAGAGTGTCATATGCATCGCGGAGAGCGGGGCGACAGCGCCGAGGGTGTAGCAGCCGATGTCGCCGAGCACCGTGCATTTATTCTTATTCAGCGTATAGAACACGCCGCGGTGCGGGCAGCCGGAACACATGGCCGGCGGGCGCATGGGCAGCGCGGCATCCAGCGCGCAATGCGCCTTTTCCGGCTGACCGAGCTTTTCGGCGATCAGATTCTGCGAGAATTCGCCGATGATCGGCAGCACGTCCTTGCCGGTGACCTCGATGCCGAGGGCGCGGCAGTGGTTCTCGATGATCGGATCCATTTCCTCGATCACGACCACCTGTTTGACGGAGGCGGCGAACTCCTTGATCAGCTGCACGGGCAGCGGATTGACCATACCGAGCTTGAGCACGGAGGCCGTGTCGCCGAAGACCTCCTTCGCGTAGAGGTAGCTCGTGCCGGCGGTGATGATGCCCAGCTCGCCGCTGCCGCGCTCGACGCGGTTGAAGGCGTCGGTCTCGGCCAGGGCGATCAGCTTCGCCGTGCGTTCCTCCACGATGGGGTGGCGCTTTTTGGCGTTCGCCGGCATCATGACGTATTTGCCGATATCGCGCTCATAGGGCTTGACGGATTCGACGCGCGCGCCGGTCTCCACCACGCTCTGGCAGTGGGACACGCGGGTGCACATCTTGACGATCACGGGCGTGTCGTATTCCTCGGAGAGCGCATAGGCGCGCTTGACGAAATCGAGCGTCTCGGCGGAATCCGAGGGCTCGAGCATCGGCACCTTGGAGGCGATCGCGTGGTGACGGGAATCCTGCTCATTCTGGGAAGAATGCATGCCCGGATCGTCCGCCACGCAGATCACCATGCCGGCGTTGACGCCGGTGTAGGACGCGGTATAGAGCGGATCGGCGGCGACGTTCAGGCCGACGTGCTTCATGCCGCAGAAGCTGCGTTTGCCCGCCATGGACGCGCCGAACGCGACCTCCATGGCCACCTTTTCGTTCGGCGCCCATTCGCAGTAGATTTCATCATATTTTGCCGCTTCCTCGGTCACCTCGGTGCTCGGGGTGCCGGGATAGCTTGACGCAACGGCGCAGCCCGCTTCATAAAGTCCGCGCGCAAACGCCTTGTTGCCCAGCATCAGTTCCTTCATCTTTCTATCTCCCAACATCATTGGATTCAAAAACTTTAAAAGTTATTTTAGCACATCCCGCGCCGGATTGCAACCGGTTTCCGCACGGAAAAACCCGGGAGGATCCGCGTGGGGATAGTCGTTTGGTTTGCGGGCGATGACTGATCGCCCCTGCGATTCAGATCAGAAGTATTCGTCATTTTCCCATTTTGCCGGATTCTCGTCAATATAGGTCCAGACGGCTTCGTAATCCGCATCATCTCTAATAACATGGTCGTAAAACCCTTTTTGCCAGATCGACTTTCCGCATTGCTTCGTCACGTAGGATTTCATCTGTTTGACGATCCTGCCAACCGTAGGGGCGATTAGCAATCGCCCGCTTTTATCCGTTCCCCGCGCTTTTCCGTTTTGAATGGAAAGCAAAAGATGAACGTGGTTCGGCATGACCGCAAAATGATCGACAAAAACGCAGGGATAATGCCGTTCGATCTGCACGATGGCGTCGGAAACAACGGCGCCCACAGCGGAAAGTCTGATCTGCGGCTTGGAAAACAGAGGCTCTGCTTCCGGATTCCGTTCGATCTCAGGCAGGATCCTCACGTGGTTTTCCGTGCAGAGGATGATGTGATATGCCCCGTTTTGCGCGTAATCATACCCGGACAAACGGTTCGGTTTCCGTTTCGGCTGTTCATTCATAAACATCCACCCATTCGTGCAGAGGATAGGTTTGAATATGAATAATGCAAAAAATCGGTGCATCGGCGGGCGATTGATAATCGCCCCTACACTGCGCGCGCTCCGGCTCAGCTCTCGTTCTCCCGGGCCACGAGGTTTTCGACGCAATAGCGCTTGCGCAGGACGGGTTTTTCGATCTTGCCGGTCGGGTTGCGCGGGATGTCGGCGAAGATGATCGTGCGCGGGCGCTTGTAGCGCGCGATCTTGAGGCAGAAGTCGTTGACCTCCTCCTCGGTCAGGGAGTAGCCCTCCTTGACCTCGATGATCGCCGCGGAGATCTCGCCCTGGCGGCGGTCCGGCATGCCGATGACCGCCACGTCCTTGATCGCGTCCATCTGACGCAGGAAGTCCTCGATCTGCACGGGATAAATATTCTCGCCGCCGCTGATGATGACGTCCTTCTTGCGGTCCACGAGGAAGATGAAGCCGTCCGGATCCTCGCGGGCCATGTCGCCGGTGAAGAGCCAGCCGTCCTTGAGGCATTCCGCGGTCGCCTCGGGATTGCGGTAATAGCAGGTCATGACGCCGGGACCCTTGACGCACAGCTCGCCGATCTCGCCGCGCGGCAGGGTGTTGCCCTGCGGATCGACGATCTTGGTCTCCCAGCCGTAGCCGGCCTTGCCGATCGCGCCGACCTTGTCGATATTCTCCACGCCCAGATGCACGCACCCGGGGCCGATGGATTCGCTCAGGCCGTAGTTCGTGTCATACTGATGATGCGGGAAGACGGCCTTCCAGCGCTTGATCAGGCTCGGCGGCACGGGCTGCGCGCCGATATGCATCAGCCGCCACGCGGAGAGGTCATACTGCGAAAGATCGATCTTGCCGCTGTCGATATCGTCGAGGATATCCTGCGCCCAGGGCACGAGCAGCCAGACGATCGAGCATTTCTCATTGGCCGCGGCTTCGATGACGTATTTCGGCTTCGTGCCCTTGAGCAGCACGGCCTTGCTGCCGGAGATCAGGCTGCCGAACCAGTGCATCTTCGCGCCGGTGTGATAGAGCGGCGGGATGCACAGGAAGACATCGTCGCGGGTCTGGCCGTGATGCGCCTGCTCCACCTTCGCGGAGTGGGAGAGGCTGCGGTGCTTGTGGAG
>JAFWCS010000141.1 GCA_017534365.1 Clostridia bacterium
GATCCGGATACGAAAGGAGATACAGTGTGCCGATGCGCGCGCTGTGTCTGCTTCTTTCTGTTTTGTTGCTCCTGCCTGCGGGCGGTGCGGCCGCAGGGCTGGTTGCACCCGTGCAGGCGGCGGCCTCCGTCGCGGGCAGCGGACTGTCTGCGGCGGCGCACGTGATTTCCGCTCTGTTTGCTTCCCGTTCGCCCCGACCGATCCGCTGGCCGTCTTTGCTTGCGGGCATCCCGCAGCTGCTCGGCGCGGGGGACGAGGAAGCGCCGCACGATCTGGCTGAGGTTTATTGGAACGTCGCGCCGACAGACGTGGTGGACTCCAACACCAACGACGTTCTGCTTTACGGCGGCAACGATGAGAATTCCGGCGCGGATGACGCGCATCCCGTGCTGACCTTTGACCGCGCGATGGCACTGGCCGCGCCAGGCGCGAAGCTCTGGGTAATGACCGAATACCCTGCGCTGGAGGATACGCTCCTCAGTGGTGACGTGGAAGGCACGGCGACCGTGCTGGATTTCTACGTCGGCAGCCGGCCGAACACCTCCCTGCTCACAAGCGCGGAGGGCGCAAACCTGACGCTGCAGTCCCTTTCCATGATGGATCTGACTGCGGCGCAGGATCCAAATGACAACAAGCGCCTTGTCAATCTGAATACCGGCACGCTCACGCTGGACGCGGGCGTTTCCATGCACGGCGATCTTTTCATCGAGCGCTTTGCCGATGAGACCGCGAATTCTCCCTCGCCGGAGATCACGGTCACGCAGGCGCTTGCGGCGTCGTTTGCCGCCAATATGGATCTGACCGTGAATTTCCTGTGCGATCAGCACACCTGCTATACCGTCAGCGGCGGCAAGACGGAATTCGATTTCCTCGTCTTCCCCGAGGGTTTTGACGCCTCCACGGTGCTCGGCTGCGTGCATCTCGATTCTTCGCTGACCACCAACTTCGGCGATCTGAATCTGATCTGGAAGGTGCGCGTCAAGCCCGGCAGCGGCAACGGCAACATCGTGCAGATCTATCTGGCAGAGCCCTATGACGGCGCGATCTATCTCTCCGGCGACGGCGATGACGCGAACCGGGGTCTGTATCCCGATGAGCCGGTCGAGACCTTTGCCCGCGCCGTGGCGATCCTGATGGGCACCGCGCCGGATTCGCAGGGGCCCGACGGCATCGACGCCTACCGGCAGGAGCACGGCGACTTCCAGCCGAAGCAGGGCGTGATCCGCATCATCGGCAGCCCCGTGCAGATTCATGCCAATATCGTAACGCCCGCCTACGTTGAAACCTGGACGATGCCGGCGGATTCCTGGTGGACGGATGACGGCGGCAACGTCGTTTCTCCCTCGTGGGTGGAGCGCCACAAGACCTATCAGGGCGATCTGATCGCCGTGGAGCCGCTGGGGCGTCTCAACCTGACCGATATCACAATCAGCGGCAATTATGCCAAGCAGCCGGGCGCTGTGGGGTCGATCCTCACGGTCGGCCTCGGCGCGCATGCCTCCATCGGCACGGGCGCGCTGCTCACGCAGAACCATGCGGAGATCGGCGGCGGCGTGCGCCTGAGCGGCGTGGCCGGCGCGGTCAGCCTCGACGGCGGCGCGATCACGCAGTGCTACGCAACCGACGCCAACCAGACCGGCAAGGGCGGCGGCGTCTTCATCAACGCCGGCACCTTCTATCTGTATAGCGGCACGATCACGCAGTGCAGCGCCAATCGCGGCGGCGGCATTTACGTGGGCGATATCGAGCTCGACGGCGAAGGTCATGAGATCGCCAGCGCGGCGAAGCTCCTGGGCGGCAGCGTGACAAACAACAGCGCCAACGAGGGCGGCGGCGTCTTCACGCGGCAGGATTTCACGGTCCTTGCCACGACCGCGACGGATGCCGAGGTCCAGGCGGCGGGCGCCAACGTCTGCCGCATCCCCGTCACCAACAACGTCGCCGCGCAGTACGGCGGCGGCTGGCTGGCAGAGGACTGCACCTTCGTGCTCGATGGCGGCGAGATCACCGGCAACCGCGTCACGCTGAATATGATCAACCACGCGGGCGGCGGCGGCATTGCTGCGCGGCGCAGCTTTTTCAAAATGATCAACGGCGCTTCCGTGCATGACAACACGGTGCTTGCCCAGTCCGTCAAGGGCACGCCTTCAATGGTCGGCGGCGGCGTCTACTGCGCCAACGCGCCCGAGGTCGTGCGGGACGAGAATTCAAACGAAATCGTCAAATATCCCGTGGAGATCGCAGACGGCTGCGAGATCTATAATAACGTCATCGACGTGGGAGCGACTTCCGGTTATACGCTCAACATCTACGGCGGCGGTATCGCCGTGGGCGGCGGTGACAGCGGCGTGCAGGCGAATAAGATCGTCAAGCTCGACGGCCGCATCCACGATAATCAGCTCAAAAGCTATTATTCCGGCTCCCAGAGCGGCGCGGGCGTCTTCGTGTCCAAGGCGCCGACCTATCTTTCCGCCACCTGCCGGATTGACAACAACATTGTTGACGGGCAGGGGACTGCAAGCGGCGTCGGCATCCGCGTGGCAGAGGCCGGCCTGTGGCTCAACGGCTGCGAGATCGATCACAACGTCCATAAGCTCACGCGCGGGTATAGTTATTCTTACACCTACGCCACCAACGGCGGCGGCGTGTCGCATAATAACGGCGCGTGCTATCTCAACGCCCCTTATATTTATAATAATACATTAAATACTTCTGTCGGCAGCGGCTCGCATTACGGCGGCGGCGTCTATCTCAATCAGTCCGTCTGCGCCATGGAGCCCGGCAC
>JAFWCS010000012.1 GCA_017534365.1 Clostridia bacterium
CAGCCGGCCCCGCCGGGGCAAAGCGCGGTCACGGACGTTTCACAGCGCACCGCGACCCCGGCATCCGTGAGGGCGCAGCGCAGGGTATCCACCACGGAGGCGGCGACGTTGCTGCGGGGATAGACGCGCCCGGCCGCATCCGCATAGCACCGCAGACCGTGCGCGGCGAAGAAGTCGATCACCGCCTGCGGCGGGCAGGCGTCGAGCACCGGCGCGGCAAACGCGCCGTGATAATAATCCGCCGCCGCGGCATGCAGATTGGTCAGGTTGCAGCGGCCGTTGCCGGTCGCAAGCAGCTTTTTGCCCACGCGGGGCAGCCTCTCGAGCAGCAGGATCCGCTGCTGCGGGCAGCGCTCCGCCGCCCGGATCGCCGCGGCCATCCCGGCCGCGCTGCCGCCGATCACGGCCAGATCGAACCGTTCCATGCCTGCGCCTCCTTCGCGTTTTTTAACGTCTTATTTTACCGCGTTCCCGCAGAATTGTCAATACAAAGGGGGGATTGATATTCTCGGCGGAATGTGCTATACTAAGTGGTACTATTGATGAAAGGATGTAGAATCATGGCAGCAATTGAAAAAGATATGACGATCGGCGAGATCCTCGACGCGCACATGGAGGTCGCTCCCTTCTTCCTTGAGATGGGCATGCACTGCCTCGGCTGCCCCGCCTCCCGCGGTGAAACGCTGGAGCAGGCCTGCTACGTGCACGGCGTGGACGCAGACGAGATGCTTGCGCGCATCAACGCGGCGCTCGCGCAGGATGCTTGATCCCGGCAATCGTCTGAAAATGGCGGCGGCGATGGTGCGTCCGGGCAGCCGCGTGGCGGATGTCGGCACGGACCACGCCTATCTCCCCGTCTATCTGATCCTCAACGGCACAATTCCCTCGGCTCTTGCATGCGATCTGCGGCAAGGGCCGCTTTGCAATGCAGAAAAAACCGTGGCCGCCTACGGCCTGGAGGCCAAGGTGACGCTGCGGCTCTCCGACGGCTTTGACCGCATCGACCCGAGCGAGGCGGAGGACTTTGTTCTGTGCGGCATGGGCGGCACGCTGATGGCAAAGCTGCTCGCCCGCGCGCCGTGGCTGCAGGATCCGTCCAAGCGGCTGATCCTGCAGCCGCAGTCCCACGAGGAGGACGTGCGCGGCTGGCTGCTGGAAAACGGCTTTTCGATTCTGCGGGAGGACGCCTGCACCGACGACGGCAAGCTCTATGCCTGCATGGCGGCGGAATATACCGGCGTGCGCGTCCCCTGCTCCCCCGCCGCGCCTTATATCGGCGCGCTGGCGCAATGCGGCAAGCCGGAGGCGCTGCAAAAGCTGAAAAAAACGCGCGACCGGCTGCGGCTCAAGGCGGCGCACTGCCCGCCCGCGGAGGAAGCGGCCTTCGCGGCGATCCTGAAAGAACTGGAGGCGACGATCGATGCCCTGTCCGACCGTTCGTGACATTTGCCGGCTGCTTGACAGCCTGGCGCCCCTTGCAACCCAGTGCGCCTGGGACAACAGCGGCCTGCTGGTCGGCGATCCCGACCGCCCGGTGCGTACCGCCGCGCTCGCGCTGGATATCACGCCTGCGGCCGTGGAAGCGGCGCACGACGCCGGGGCCGAGCTGCTTGTCAGCCATCACCCCGTGATTTTTCATCCCCTGAAGCGGATGGATCCGCGGGATCCGGCCTATCTGCTCGCGCGCTATGACATCGCGGCTCTCTGCCTGCACACGCCGCTGGACAAGGCGAGCGGCGGCGTCAACGACGCGCTGGCGGCCGCCCTCGGCTTCGAAAACGCCGTCCCCTTCGCTGCGGAGGGGGATGCGGCCATGCTGCGCACGGCGGACGTCGCGCCCGTTGATGCGCCTGCGCTGGCCGCGCGCGTGGCGAACGCGCTGCATACGACCGTGCGGCTTGCGGACGCCGGCAGAACGATCCGCCGCGTCGCGCTGGTCGGCGGCGCCGGCGCGGACTTCCTGCCCGAAGCCGCGGGGGCGGGGATCGACGCGCTGATCACCGGCGACGCCGGTCACCACGATTTCCTCGACGCAAAGCAGTTGGGGGTGACGCTGATCGCCGCCGGCCATTATGAAACGGAGCAGCCGGTGATCGCCGCGCTCGCCCGGAAGCTGGAAGCGGCGTTCGACCTGCGGGTCATCTGCCTGCCGCAGACTTCGCCCGTAACATTTTTATCAGAATAAAAAGAGGAATCACTCATGCCACTCGACGGACTGACCCTGCATTTTTTAAAAACCGAATTGCTCCAATCGATCCGCGGCTGCCGCATCGAAAAGATCCATCAGCCCGCGCGGGACGTGCTGGTGCTGCACCTGCGCTCCCGGCAGGGCGCTTCCCGCCTGCTGCTCTCCGCTTCGGCCAACAGCCCGCGGCTGCATCTGACGGCCTATGCGCCGGACAATCCCGCCGTGCCGCCGATGCTCTGCATGCTGCTGTGCAAGCACCTGACCGGCGCGGTGATCACGGATCTGCGGCAGCACGGGCTGGACCGCACGATCTTTCTGGACCTGGCCGGCACGAACGAGCTGGGCGACGCGACGAAGTTCACGCTCTGCGCGGAGATCATGGCCAAGCACAGCAATCTGATCCTCTGCGCGGCGGACGGCACGATCGTCGACGCGGTCAAGCGCGTGGATCTGACCCAGTCCTCCGTGCGCCAGATCCTGCCCGGCCTGCCCTATCAGCTGCCCCCGGCGCAGAACAAGCTGGATCTGCGCGAGACGGACGCGGACTCGCTGATCGACGCGGTCTGCGCCCTGCCCGGCAAACGGCTCTCGGCCGCGCTGCTCGACACGCTGGAGGGCGTTTCGCCCTTGATTGCGCGGGAACTTGCGGCCAAGGTCTGCGGGGGCGACTGCGGAGTCGCCGAGCTGACGGCGCAGCAGAAGGCCGCGCTCAAGCGGCAGCTGACCGCGCTGCAGGCGACCGTTGCGGAGAATTCCGCCGCGCCGACGATGCTCCTGCGCGATGGGCTGCCCTTTGATTTCAGCTTTGCGGACGTGACGCAATACGGCTTTGCCGTGCAGGCGAGACCCTGCGAAAGCTTCTCGGCGCTGCTGGACGACTTCTATTATGAAAAAGACCGCGTGGAACGCACGCGGCAGCGCAGCCAGTCGATGCAGAAGCTCCTGCAGAGCGCGACGGCCCGCGCGGCGCGCAAGCTCCAGAGCCGCGAGGCGGAGCTGGCCGCCTGCGCCGACAAGGACCGCCTGCGCGTGAACGCCGAGCTGATCCTGGCCAATCAATACGCGCTGCAGAAGGGCGCGCCATTTTACGATCTGATCAATTATTATGAAGATAACCGGCCGATCCGCGTGCCGGCGGATCCCGCCCTCTCCCCCGCGGCGAATGCGCAGAAATACTTCAAGGAGTACCGCAAGGCGAAAACCGCCGAGCAGCTGCTCGGCACGCTGATCGAGGAAAGCCGGCAGGAGCTGAGCTACCTCGAAAGCGTGGCCGACGCGGTCAGCCGCGCCGACGGATTTGCGGAGCTCGCGGAGATCCGCGCGGAGCTGC